>JBEKMW010000012.1:0-61743 GCA_049523455.1 Verrucomicrobiota bacterium
GGCCTTCGTGGACAGAGACGAGCCATTTTGTTTTCAGCGCCACATCGCAATTCTGAAACCAGACCGGAAGCAAGTGGACAGCCAATTTTTTTGGCACATGCTTGGCTCGCGGACAGTTTTTGAAAAAGCTTGGGCTTCGACAACAGGCTCTGCTCAACCGACCGTGCCACTCCGCGCAATTCGTGAATTGCCAATTCCTGTCCCACCGCTCGCCGAGCAGCGCCGGATCGTGGCCGAGCTGGACGCGTTGCAGGCGGAGGTGGACGCGCTGAAGCGCCTGCAAGCCGAGACCACCGCCGAACTAGATGCCCTGCTCCCCAGCATTTTGGACAAAGCTTTCAAAGGAGAATTATAGTTGCATTAATGATTTTATGAATGAACTCAATCCCATCGTTCCACCGGCGGCCATCACGCCCGCCCCGGATTACAAGGATCGTTCCGGCGGTCTGGTTGTTTTTGGTGTGCTCACCATTTTGCTGGGGGTCGTTTCCGGCATGATGGTGCCGTTCATGTTGCTGGGCCAACTTATGAACGCCCGAAATCCCGGCGGCCCCGGCGCCAGCCTGACGATGCTCTTGCCCGTCTTGTTGATGTATGCCGGTATGGCGGCGATTTTAATCTGGCTGGGTATTGGCTCGATCAAAGCCCGGCGCTGGGCGCGGGCACTGTTGCTGATTTTTGCCTGGAGTTGGCTGATAATCGGTGTGATCACGATGGCAGCCATGATGGTGGTTTTTCCGAAGTTGCTGGCCAACATCAATAGCAACGTGCCAGCCGGTCAGCAGGGGGTTCCACCGGCGGCACTGGGTGTCATCCTGGTCATCACCGGCCTGATACTCGGGTTCATCTTCATTCTGATTCCGGCTGTGTGGATTTTCTTCTACGGCAGCCGGCACGTGAAGGCAACGTGCGAGGCGCGTGACCCGGTGCGGCGCTGGACGGATGTGTGTCCGTTGCCCGTGCTGGCCATGAGTTTGTGGTTGTGGTTCGCCGTGCCGATGCTGGCGCTCATGCCGGTGGCGTATCATGCCGTGGCGCCGTTTTTTGGCAGCTTCCTCACGGGTGCGCCGGGTGCGTTGTTTTATCTGGCCATGGCCGCCGTGTGGGGTTGGGCTGGATGGCGGATTTATCGCCTGGATGTGCGGGCTTGGTGGGTTTTGCTGGCGGTGCTGCTGTTGTTTTCTGCGTCGAGCCTGCTGACCTATACGCATCACGACTTGGTGGAGATGTATCGGCTGATGGGCTATCCCGAGGCGCAGCTTGAGCAGATGCAAAAGAGCGGTTTGCTGACCGGCAATTACATGGCTTGGCTGACCGGTTGTTCCATGGTGCCGTTCCTGGGGTATTTGCTGTTTGTGAAAAGATATCTGCGTAAGGCTTTCAAAGGAGAAAAATGATACGACGATCCCCTTCCAACCATTCTTATTTCTGGCAAATGAGTTTGGTCCGTCATTGTTGGTGGCGCATTGTGGCTGGGGCAACTCTCTTGTTTTTGGGACTAAGTGCACTGGGTCAAGTCGCCTCCGATAATCCCGACGTGGACAAAGTGGAGGCCATGAACGAACAGATAATGGCGCTTGATCGGCAAGGGCAATACGGACAGGCGCTTGATATGGCAGTCAAGGCGTTAAAATTTTCAGAGGAAACCTTGGGGCCGGAAAACCCCGAAACGGCGACTTGTCTTAACGATTTGGGTGGGATGTATGAAAACCTGGGCGACTACACCAATGCAGAGGCGATGTTCAAACGGGGCCTGGAGATCCGCGAAAAAGTTTTGGGGCCGGAACATCCGTTTACGGCGAGGAACCTGCAAAATCTCGGCGTAATCTACACGCGGATGGGCAAATACACAAATGCCGAACCGCTGCTGCTGCGTGGTCTGGCGATTAACGAAAAAGTGACTGGTTCCAACAGTGTGGCCACAGAGATCAGCTTGAGTTGTCTGGGGAACCTTTATCAGAACATGGGTGGCTATGGCCAGGCTAAGAGCTGCTTTGAACGGGCGTTGGCGATTAGTGAAGAGATGTCCGGCCCCGAACATCCGAACACGGCCAAAGCCTTGCATAATCTGGCGGCTATTGACATCTCCATGGGTGAGTACGCCAGCGCGGAACCGTTACTACTGCGCGTGCTGACCATCTCCGAAAAGGTCCTCGGGCCGGAGCACCCCGACACCGGGCGAATATTGTCGGCCTTGGGAGCGCTCTACTTTTACCTGGGAGATTATGCCAAGTCCGAATCCTTTTACCAACGGGCGCTGGTTGTCCAAGAGCAGAATCCCGGTCCGGAACATCCCGACACTGCCGGCACCCTTGGCGGGCTGGGATTGCTTTACATGAACATGGCCGATTACGGCAAGGCGGCACCAATGTTTGAACGCGCGTTGAAGATACAGGAGAAATCCTTTGGACCAAACCATCCCACGGTGGCCAGCACGCTGGCGAAACTGGCCGCCATTTATGAAAAAACCGGCGACTTCGCCCAAGCGAACTTGCTCGAGCAACGGGTCTTGAGCATTGACCAGAGGGTCCTCGGACCGGAACACCCCCAAACTGCAATTGCCCTTCTCAATCTAGGCGGCTTGTATGAGCGTATGGGCGACTTCTCCAAGGCTGAATCGTATGACCAGCAAGCATTGGCGATTCAGGAAAAAGTTCTCGGCCCGGAACATCCCGAATTGGCGGCCAGTCTGAACAATCTGTCGTCGGTCTATTCGAAATCGGGCGATTTTGCCACGGCCGAGCCGTTATCGCGCCGAGCTGTGGATATTGATGAAAAGGGGCTCGGGCCTGACAACCCGGCGACTGCGAACGGCCTGGTCAATCTAGCGACTCTATATTTCGATCTTCAGAAAACCAACGAGGCGTTGCAGTACTCGGACAAGGCCGAACAGGCCCGGTTGGGGATGCTGGACAATATTCTTTCTTTCACCTCCGAAAGGCAGCGGCTCGATTATGAGGCGCAGACTGATCCTTATATCCTGTTTGCCAGCTTGAACGACGGGCCCCGGGTGGCCCTCGCAATTCTCCGGCACAAGGGCGTCGTGCTGGATTCGTTGCTCGAGGACCGGGTGGTGGCCGAGGCCCGCCAGCACCCGGAAGACCGGGCGTTGATTGAACAATTAGGGCCGGCAAAGAGGCAATTGGCCGAGCTATTGATGACCACACCCAAGGACCTAAAACCAGAAAGCTTGAAGTATCGTGCCGAGCGGCGGGACCAGCTTTTCCGTCAAGTAGATCAAGTGGAAGGCGCGCTGGCCCGGAACGTCGCCGGCTTTGGACATGCCCGCCGCGCATTGACGGTAACGGTTGAGCAGGTCCAAAAAGCGATTCCTCCACGGGCGGTGCTCTTGGAATTCATCCTCTATGACCATTATTTCGGCCATCAACAGTGGGAAAAGCGTTACGGTGCGGTGGTTTTGGCTTCCAGCGGCGAACCCCAATGGGTGTGCCTGGGAGCCGCCACGGACATAGCCAGGAATGTTCTCGCTTGCCAGCAAGCCGTCCGCGACCCTGAGCGCAACGAGGAGATAAAGCTCTCTGCGGCACTTCATCAATTGTATAAACAAGCCTGGAAGCCTTTGGAGGCCCTCTTCCCGGCGGACACCAAAACCGTTATCATCAGTCCGGATGCCTCGTTAAATTTCGTTTCCTTTGCCACACTGTTGAGCCCGGACGACCGGTTCGTGGCGGAGAAATACTCAATCCGTTACGTCGCCAGTGGCCGCGATTTACTGTGTGAACCCGTCAAATCGTCGAGTCAGGAAATGGTTATATTTGCCGCGCCGGATTATCTGGCCGGCGGCCAAATCAGCCCGGCACAGGCTGAATTGCGGCTGGCGCCGCTTCCGTATTTCGCCACCAATGCGGTTGAGCTGGAAGCGCAAGCCAAAACGTGGAATTGGCCCGTGCAGGTTTATTCGGGAGCCGCGGCCACTGAAACGCAAGTCAGGGCGCTTCATTCCCCGCGCATCCTGCATTTCGCCACTCACGGTTTCCTTCTGCCGGACACCATCAAGGGGCCGGATCGGCTTTCCCTTTTGGGATTCACCTTCGAATCAGGGGATACTCGGACGCGGGTGCTCTTGCAGAATCCGATGTATCGCAGCGGCGTGGCCCTTGCCGGTGCGCAAATAACCTTGGACGCCTGGCTGCGTGGGGAAATTCCGCCGACCGACACGGACGGCATTCTCACTGCCGAAGAAGTCGGTGGTTTGGATTTGCGCGGCACCTGGCTGGTAGTGCTTTCGGCATGTGATACGGGCATTGGCCAGCCAAGATTCGGCGAAGGGGTCATGGGGTTGCGGCGGGGATTCATTCAGGCTGGTGCGCAAAACCTGTTGATGACGCTTTGGCCGGTTTTCGATGTTCCCAGCGGCCAATTGATGCTGAACTTTTATTCCAAACTGCACGAGGACAATAATCCTCCAGCAGCTTTGGCCGACGTTCAACGCGATTGGTTGGTGAGACTTCGGGCCGAAGCCGGTTTGGTTCCCGCCGTGGTTATGGCGGGTCCATTTATCGTTAGCTCCCAAGGGCCTGTTCAATGAATGCTTCCCTCACCCTAAGGCCAACCTTCCCGGAACCGGAACTATTTCAGGAATTTCCGGATGCCGGCCAGCCCGGCGACGCCCAAGCTCAACAGGAGAGCCGTTGTCGCTGTATCAGGAGTACGAATAGGCGCGGTATTATCGAGCGATGCCCAGGCACTGGATGTTGCCAACCCCAGCACCGCCGCCGCGAATCCCAGGTTAAAAATGAACTTTTTCATATTCTTTTATCTCTCAATGGTTTTTGAGTCCCTCACGCAACACTCACTAATTTCTTGCAACCCATTCAATAGCGGATTTCGCGCCAGAATTGGGCAAGTGCGACAGATTTTGAGCTAAGTAATTTATGGTAAATCACTTACGGACTGCTCATCAATTGCCACATATAAAAACAGGACGCACGTTTTGTAAACGAATCCGACATTGACGGCGAAAAATGTTGCTTTTCCGGTGAGGAGAGCAATCATAAACATCACGACATAAACACCTTACAGAACACAACCCTTCTATTGACGACAAACTGTAAACTGTTTTCAACAGTTATTAGCCAAAATCCGGATATTGGTTTGCGTCAAACACCCTCTATTTGAGGGAGTCCAGCCTTCGCAATTCACCACGAGCTTCGGGATACCCGGCACATAGACGGAGCGCTTCCTCGAACTCTTTTCGAGCAGCTTCCCGCTTTCCCTGCAGTGCCAGGGCTTTGCCCAATTCGCAATGCGCGCTGGGAACGTCTGGATTGATCTGTAACTCTTTGCGGAACTCCACCTCCGCCTTGATAGGCGAATTCCGTGCCAACGCTATCCGCCCAAGATATTCCTGTGCCCGTTGGGCGCCCCAGCGTTGCCCCAATGCCCACTCAAGCTCTTTCTCCGCATCGTCATAGGCCCCGTTACGGTACAAGATCACTCCCTGGAAAAAGTGACCTGCCCAGTAGCCCTCCCAAATGCCCAATGCCCTTTGGCATTCGATCCGGGCGTCCTCCAGTTTATTTTCGCCAATAAGATATTCCGCATACGCTCCATGGGCAATGTAGTTATCCCGCGTCACCGCAATTGCGTGGGCAAAAAGCGTCCCTCCATTCCTCCAGTATTGAAGCTGCTTCATCGTCACCGCGGCACATGCCCCCAGCGCCAGGACCGCCGCCCAGCCAAGCACCAGAGGGCCATGCCGCCAGTTCTTGGCGTAATCATAGGCCGTCCAGCACAGTATGACGAAGATTCCCAGCGAAGGAACGTAGGTATAACGATCGGCCATAGTCTGCGCTCCAACCTGTATCAAGCCAATTACCGGAACCAGGGTGCCCAAATACCAGAACCATCCGACGAACCAGTACGGCCGTGTCAACCTAAACGCAAGAACCGTCGCGCTTACTGCCACCAGCAAAAGACCCGCCCCCGCGGCAAGCAGCACCGACCGATGTCCAGGCCCGATTGGATAAATCACCGCCAGATTGACTGGTACAACCAGCTTGCCGAGGTAACGCCAGTACGAAACGACGGCATTGTACATCCGAAAATGCAGCGAAACCGTGCCCAGCGACTGGATCGCGGTGCCTCGTGTTTGGGCAACGATGGTTAGCACCATGCAGCATCCAGCCATGACAAAAAATGGAATCTTTTCCGTCAACAGCCGCCCCCATCCAGGATCGGAAAGGGCGGCAGCCGGCCCCTGCTCTTGGAAGGAAGGAGTTTGGAAACGGCGCAAAGGCCACCAATCGAGCAGAAGCAAAAGGCAAGGCAATGTCACCACCATCGGTTTGGACATCAACGCAAGAGCGTAAAAGAAAAGCGCCAGCGAGTAGAAAAATGCAAAACTTGAAATCCGCGACTTGAGATTTTCCGCGTATCGCGTGTAAGCCCAAAGTGTCAGAAGCCAGAAAAAAGTGCTCAGCACGTCCTTCCGCTCCGCGATCCAGGCGACTGATTCAACGTGCATCGGATGCCATGCGAACAGAGCCGCGACCATGGCGCTTCTCCATGTTGCGCCCGTCATTCGCTGCAAAAGCAGGAACAGCAGGACAGAATTCGCGGCATGAATGACAATGTTCGTCAAATGATGGGCGCCCGGATTCAAGCCGTACAACTGGCAATCGAGCATGTGGGACCACCAAGTGACGGGATGCCAGTTGCAGGCGTAACCGGCTTGAAAACTCCAAATCAAACCAGAAACGCTCCAGCCCGGGTTAATGCGATAGTTTTCGGCTACGTAATCCAGGTCGTTGTAATTGAGGAAGTCAAAACCGGCCGCAGGCGAATAGAGGGCTATAGTGCCCAAGCCCAAGGCAAGGCAAATGAGTCGGAATTTCGCATTGGGATTGATATTTCCCATTTGATTGTTTGCCCACAACCGGCGTGGGCCTTTTTGTGATTGTGCGGCAAAGTTAATTATGAGACCAATTTTCCGGAAAATTGGTTGACACGTTTTGGTTTAGGTTTTGCTGAACGGAGATCAATCCCTGGCGGCGCAGCCAGGCTTCCACGGTGACTCCCCACAGGGTGGCGAGGCGGCGGTGATCATCCTTCGGCCTGCTTCCGATCATCCGCCCAAACTCTTCGAGCAGCAACCGGAAAATGATTTGGCGTTGGCGCCAGGTCCAACGCAGACGCAAAATCGGTCAAACCATAACTTTTCACTTCTCGCATGATTTTCGGTTGGCGCGGGCCGTCAGCGCCAGCGCGGTCGCCATAGCTTTCAGGGAGCGTCAGGACAAAGCAGAAATTGGGCGCTGCAGACCACAGACCACGGACCACGGACCACAGACCACGAGACTACGGGACGCTCGGAAACACTGACATGCTGAAACGCTGAAAGGCCGCAAAACTGAGGTCGGAGGTCGGAGGTCGGAGGTCGGAGGTCCCCCTGCCGCATGGCTTCGCGTCCATTCCCGTAATTCGCGGATGAAATCCTTTGTTTCGTTTCTTTCGTGTTTGCGCCTCCCGCCGCCTCCGGCCTCCACTTGTCACGGCTTGTCACGGCTTTGTCACGGCTTTGTCACGCCTCGAAAATGAGAAAAGGCCCGTCTTTATTGACTTGTCACGGTGTCACGGCTCCAGGGGGGTAAATACACCCCCTCCCCCTGAACCCCGGTAGGGCCGACCTGACCAGGTCGGCCTCGGACGCTACCGAACAGTCACGAGACGACGGCGCGCACGGACCCCGACATCCGATGTCGGGGGGAGTGACGCGCGCCCTACCGAAATCAGGGCAATAAAGGGCAATAAAGGGCGCTAAAGGCCACGACAGGACGCTCTCCACGAGCCGGACGTCCACCCGCAGGTTTTTGGGAGTGCGCGGACATGTCCGCGCTTTGTTTCGACGCGACACGTCGCGTCGAGGAAAGCGGCGACATGTCGCCGCACTCTCCAAGACGCTGTCGCGGCAATTGGTTCATGGTCCCAATGCATGCGAAAGGTCGAAAGGAGGCTTTCCATGAACCGGTGGAACATGAACCCCGACATCCAATGTCGGAACAAAAATCCGCAACACTATTACACACTATTACACCTTCCTGCGCGGGCCCCCGAAATATGAACCCCGATATCGTATGTCGAGTCAGGAAAGCAAAGACCCCTCACCTCATCGGCCTCCGCTCAGAAGCTACGGCCCGACAGGCCCTAACCCTCTCCCCTCCCATCAGAGTTAATACCCTCACCTGACCCTCTCCCCTCCCATCCGATGGGAGCGGAGAGGGAACAGCAGGTGTCCCGCGAACTTGACGCACTTGCAGCGGGCTGGCTGGTGGGCTTATCGTTTCGCGTGCATGATGAGGGTTTTTCGGATGCGGTGCTGGTGGTGCTGGGCCATGGCACGGAGCAAAATGCGGCGTCCGCCGCGCCGGTGTACCAGCACGCGGCGGAATTGCGGCGCCGGAAGATTTTTGGCGGTGTGCGCGAGGCCTTCTGGAAACAGGAACCGCAAATCAAACAGGTTCTGTCCGAAATTTCCGCGCCGCGCGTGTTTATCTCACCGCTGTTCATCAGCGAGGGCTATTTTGCCGGCCAGGTCATTCCCCGTGAGCTTGGCCTTGCCGAAAATGCAAAACATGGTCCGCCAGGCGCATCCATTCTTTACTGCCAGCCGGTGGGCACTCACGACAGCATGAGGGGGATTATTCTGTCGCGCGCCAGGGAGGTGGTGGCAAGATTTCCCTTCCCGCGCGCGCCGGAGGCGCGGGACACAACGCTGTTCATTGCGGGCCACGGCACGGAAAAGGATGCCAATTCGCGGCAGGTGGTGGAGCGACAGGCAGAATTGATCCGGGCGGCGAATTTTTATGCGGCGGTTCACGCGATTTTTCTGGAGGAAGCTCCGTATATCGCGGATTGTTATGGTTTGGCGCAAACGAGGAACCTGGTGGTGGTGCCATTTTTCATCAGCGACGGCTTGCATACGCAGGAAGACATCCCGGTGCGGCTGGGGGAATCGGAGCGTGTGGTCCGGCAACGGCTGGACGCCGGCCAGCCGCCCTGGCGCAACCCGACGGAGAGAAACGGTTGCCGGGTATGGTATGCGCCGGCCGTTGGCACGGAGCCGCACCTGGCCGACGTGATATTGGAACGCGTGCGGGAGGCGGCCCGGATGGAGGATCGGGGAGAAGCAACAGGTTGAATGATATGGACAAACTACGAATGGGCATATTGAGCACGGCGGACATTGCCGGCAAGAACTGGAAGGCAATTTTTCATTCCGGCAACACTGTGGTGTCGGCCGTGGCGAGCCGCAAAATCCAAAAGGCGCGCGACTTCATCGCTCGCGGCCAGCGCGAATGGCCGTTTGCCAAACCGCCGACCGCTTTGGAAGGTTACGAGGCGTTGCTGGCCTTGCCGGACGTGGACGCGGTTTATGTGCCGGTGCCAACAGGATTGCGGAAAGAATGGGTGATGCGCGCGGCGGAAGCGGGCAAGCATGTGGTTTGCGAAAAGCCATGCGGGGTGAGCCTGGCCGACGTGCAAGAAATGACCGCCGCCTGCCGAAAGCACCGGGTGCAATTCATGGACGGCGTGATGTACATGCACAACCGCCGGCTGCCACGCATTCGGAAGGTTCTGGACGATGGCAAAAGCATCGGCGGCGTGCGGCGGATTGCGTCCGCTTTTGCGTTTTACCATGGCGAGGATTTCTTTCGGGACAACATACGCGCGGACGGAGGGCTGGAACCGGCCGGTTGTCTGGGGGATCTGGGATGGTATTGCATCCGGTTTGCGCTGTGGGCGATGAACTGGAATCTCCCACGCTCGGTTACCGGGAATAGACTGTCGGAATCGAAGCGAAGCGTGGGGCGCGAGCCGGCGCCAACGGCTTTTTCCGGGGAGCTGGTGTTTGACCAAAACGTCAGTTGCGGTTTTTACTGCTCATTCCTGGAGGGTTTTAATGAGTGGGTTCACGTGAGCGGCCCAAAAGGGTGGTTGCAAATGGCGGATTTTGTGCGACCTTTTGACAGTTACGAACCGGCATTTGAAGTCAATCGCGTCGAAATGCGAATGACCAATGCGGTCAAATGTCCCCCTGGGCACGATCCGATGATCCAGGGTCACGCCACCGCGCAGGACGCGCGGATGTTCCGGAACTTCGCCAAGCAAGTCCGCTCCGGCAAACTCAACCAGGATTGGCCGATGTGGTCGTTGAAGACGCAGCAGGTGATGAATGCGTGTTTGGAGTCGGCAGACCGCGGCCGGGCGGTAAAATTGTGAGACGCTGGATTCGTTAAATGTTTAATCGGATTGCGCCTATTTATTTAATTTAATACCATAATGAAAGAAGAACCCATCGAAGTGGAAGGTTCGGTGAAGGTGGTGCTGCCCGGCACCATGTTTCGCGTGGAACTGGACAACAAACACCTGGTGCTGGCGACCATCTGCGGCAAAATGCGCAAACGTTTCGTCCGCCTGACCGTCGGGGACCGGGTGAAGATGGAGATGTCGCCCTACGATTTGGACAAGGCGCGCATCACGTGGCGGTTAAGGTGAGGGCTGGCTGCCCCGCTCCGTCGAGGCTCCCGGGCCGGATGGAGTTTGCGGCAGCGCGGCGTCTGGCAGGCCCTTGCCGCGTCCGTGGTCTAGGTTGATAAATTGATTCGTCTCGGGGATGTGGAAGACGATGTTGAATTTGCCGATGGCCTCCAGTTTGGCGGCCTGAAAGGCGATTGAGGTTGCCGGGAAATGCTTGCCGGAGCGGGGATTTTTCGTCCACTTGCCGCCTTCGGCCAGGTATTCGAGGGAGTCGTTGTTTTCGATGAGGATATTCACGTGCAACAAGTTAGCACACTTCCGCCCAGAGCCACGACAAATCGCAAATTAATTATTCTGCAACGTGACGTTGCCCTTCCTCCGCGCTGCGGTGGTGTCCGAATTTGCAGTGAAGCGCGGGAGTCAGCCCGATTCCAGGGGCGCAATGCTTTGGCCGTTGAAGCGGCATGAATGCCGCGCTCCTTCAATTGGGACAGTGCCGCTATTTGTTTGCCAGGAATTTCTCCACGTATTTGCCCAGCAAATCGGTCTCCAGATTCACCGCGTCGCCCACCTTCCGCTCCCGCAACGCCGTGAGGTCGTAAGTGTGGGGAATGATCCAGATGCGAAAGCTCTTTTTCTGCACGCCCGCCACGGTCAAGCTGATGCCGTCCACGGCCACCGAGCCTTTGAAAACAAGGTAACGCATCAGCTCCGGCGGTGGGGCGATGTCCAGCACGTGGTCCTGCCCGGCACGCTCCCAGCGGATGATTTTGCCAAGGCCGTCAATGTGACCGGACACGAAGTGGCCGCCGAACTCGCCGCCGGCGCGCAACGGGCGCTCCAGGTTCACCCGCGAGCCGGTTTTGGCGAATTGCAAATTGGTGCGCCGCCACGTTTCCTGGAGCAGATCGAATTGTGCCAGCGCGAATTTTCCACGCGCAGCAACCTTTACGGCGGTGAGACAGCATCCGTTGACGGCCAGGCTGCCGCCGACCTTCAGACCGCGCCCGGTCACGCCGACGCGCACGGTCAATTCGATGGACTTGGCCGTGGGTTTGATGGCTTTCACCACGCCTGTTTCTTCGACAATGCCCGTGAACATAAAGCCCAAGCTTGCCGGTTGAGGGTTGCCATTGGCAAGTTTTTCACGGAGGCAACCGAGGCTAAGGGAGTGATGTAGTGGTGGAGTGATGGAGTGGTGGAGGAGTGGAAGCGGGATACGAGGGTCGGACGAGGCCGAGCCATTTCAACGCTGGATTGGCTGTCTGCGCGCTGCGGATTGAGGCAATCCGCGCTCCGGGAGCTTTATTGTTCCAACAAGCGGGCGGTGAGCAACAAATCGCGGCCGATCTTTTGCCATTCCATTTCGCACAAGGGAATCGCTTCCGTCAGCGTTTTCGCACCGGGGCCGGCGACGGCTTTGACCGAGTCGCGCCCGCCCAGAATTTTCGGCGCGTAGAAAAAGACGACGCGCTGGGCGAAGCCACCGAACAAGAACGAGGCGTTCACTTCGCCGCCGCCTTCCACCAGCAAACTGGTCACGTTCCGGGCGCCGAGATTTTTCAGCAGCCAGCGGAGGTCGAGTATGGCTCGCGGGGACCGGCCTTCGCTCCGGCCTGCGGCCAGCAGCTTCCGCCTTCGCCAAGAGGCTACGGCGCGGCAGGTCGGCCCGGCAGGCGCTTGCACCAGCTTGGCTGGCGCGACCAGCACATTCACGCGCCGAGCCAACGCTGCCACGCGATTTTTGGGCGCGTGCCGGCTTACGACGATGGTGGTGAAGGCGGCAAATTCATCGCTGATTACTTTGGCCCTTAACGGCGTCCGCGCCAATGAATCCAGGATGATCCGGCGTGGCAGCTTGCCGGCTATCTGCTTTCTGCTTTCTGTTTTCCGCCTTCTAAAAGTCAGGCGCGGATTATCCCGCAGCACCGTGTTGACGCCAACCAGAATGGCGTCGGCGCCTTGCCGCAACCGCATGGCGTGGGCGCGGGCCGGCTCGCCGGTGATCCATTTCGATTCGCCCGTGGCGGTGGCGATTTTGCCATCCAGCGTCATCGCGGCTTTCACCGTCACAAAGGGCGTGCGTCGGACAATCCAGTGATTGAAGGCTTCATTTAAGCGCGCGCATTCGCAGGATAGGGCTCGGAGTTCCGCCTTCAGGCGGTCTGCTCGTGATCCTTGGCCCTTGCCGCGTAAACGCGGAACTCGAAACGCCTCGAGCAAATCTACACGAACCCCGGCGCGACGCAAAATTTTGAATCCTTTCCCGCTATGCAAGGGATTGGGGTCCTTCACTCCAGCCACGACGCGTTGGATGCCGGCGACGATGATGGCATCAGTGCAGGGTGGTGTGCGCCCGTGCGTGGAGCACGGTTCGAGTGTTACGTAAAGCGTCGCGCCTTTGGGATGGTGGCCGTGTGCTTGCGCGGCGCGGAGGGCGACAATTTCCGCGTGCGGCAGGCCCGCACGCCGGTGCCAGCCGCGTCCAATGACCCGGCCGCCCTTCACCAGCACGGTGCCGACCATGGGGTTGGGCGAAGTGGCGCCGTAGCCGTGCCGGGCGAGCCGGAGGGCAAGGCGCATGAATTTGAGGTCACTCCTCTTCATTCCTCAAACAGCGCCTGCGCAAACTGCTTGGGGTCGAACGGTTGCAAATCGTCGGCCTGCTCGCCGAGGCCGACGAATTTGACCGGCAGACCAAGTTCCTTTTGGATGGCCACCACCATGCCGCCTTTGCTGGTACCGTCCAATTTGGTGACCACAAGGCCGGTGAGGGGCACCGCCTTGTGAAACTCGCGGGCCTGGTTGAGGGCGTTCATGCCGGTGCTGCCATCGAGCACCAGCAGGACTTCGTGCGGGGCGCCGGGCAGTTGCCGGCCAATGACGCGATGCAACTTTTGTAACTCCTGCATCAGGTTGTGCTTGGTGTGCAGTCGCCCGGCCGTGTCAATGAAGAGGTAATCGGCCCGGCGCGACTGCGCGGCGGTCACGGCATCGTGCGCCACGGACGCCGCGTCGGCGCCGTAAGCGCCAGCGACGACTTCGACGTTGAGTTTTTGGCCCCAAAGTTTGATTTGTTCGATGGCGGCGGCGCGGAAGGTGTCGCAGGCCGCGAGCAGCGCGGTCTGTTTCTGTGAGTTGACCAAATGGGCCAGCTTGGCGGCGGTGGTGGTCTTGCCGGTGCCGTTGACGCCCACGATGGAAACCACCGTGGGGCCATCCGGCGCGCGGTGAAGCTGGCCGTTATTGGAGGCGAGACTTTTTTCCACTTCCGCCTGGGCGATGGCGAGGTAATCGAGCCCGGCGCCGCCCTGGGTTTCGTAGGCGCGCTTGACGGCGTCCACGATTTGCGCGGTCATGGCCAGGCCGAGGTCGGCGGCGATGAGAGCGGCTTCGAGTTCTTCGATGGAATCGGCGGTGAGCTTGGGGGAGCGGGTGACGATGCGCTTGATTTCGTGGACGAGCCGGCTGTGGGTTTTTTGCAGGCCGGCTTTGAATTTGGCGAATAAACCCATGGGAAATCAGCGACGGATGGCGCGGCAATAGCCGCAATTGAAGAGGATCATGGTTTCAACGCCGCCGCGGTTTTTCGACTGGCGGCTTCCCTAAGCCGTTCGACGTGTTCATAGGGCAGTTTGACGGTGCCGATGAGCGGTTTGTTTTTGCTGAAGCCGTGGCAATCGGAGCCGCCCGTGACTAGCAGGTGGTACCGGTCTGTGATTTCCAGATAGTGCTCAGACGTGGTGGTGGAGTGCTTGGTGTGAAAGCATTCCAAGCCGTCCAACCCGGCTTCCACCAGCGCGGGGATGATTTCATCGGTGCGGTTCAAGCCGGGATGGGCCATGATGGCCAGCCCGCCGGCCTGATGGATGAGTTGGATGCCTTCAAGGGCGGACATTCTGGCTTTGGGAACCCAGGCGGGGCGGTTTTTCTTGAGGAACCGCTCGAAGGCCTCGTCCAGATTTTTGACCAGGCGGGCTTGCACCAGCGCGCGGGCCACATGGGGGCGCCCGGGGGATTTGCAATTGGCCAGGGCGAAAACGGATTCGACTTGCAGCGGCACGTTCAATTGATTCAAACGCGCCGCCATTTGGCGGATGCGGTCCTGGCGGACGGCTTGGAACCGGGCGATCTCGCTGAGCAGCTTCGGGTTTTGCGTGTCCAGCAGGTAACCGAGCAAATGCACCTCCACCTCGTCATGCTCGGCGGTGAGTTCGGTGCCAACGATGAATTCCATACCGGCGGCAGTGCAGGCCGCCGCCATGCGGGCGCAGCCTTCGACCGTGTCGTGGTCGGTCAAAGCCAGCGCGGCAAAACCAAGCAGCCGCCCGCGCGCCGCCAACTCCTCCGGCGCAAACGTGCCGTCGGAGAAATTCGTGTGCAGATGGAGGTCGGCAAATTTCATTTGACGATTCGGGCCGGGCGCAACAGTTCGCTCTTGACCTTGTCGAGGATGCCATTGACGAATTTGCCGCTGTCCTGGGTGGAAAATTTTTTGGCCACGTCCACCGCCTCGTTGATGCTGACGATGGGCGGGATGTCTTCGCGGAACAGCATTTCGTAAATGGCCAGCCGCATGACGTTGCGGTCCACGGCGGCGATGCGGTGGAATTCCCAGTTTTTGGCGTGCCGCTTGATGTGCTCGTCAATGGCGTCGCGGTGTTGGATGGTGCCGCGGATGAGCGGGTCGGCGAACAGGCGCGTCTCGGCCTCTTCGGCGGTGGGGGGCGGGAGTTCGTGGGGCTGGCCCCAGGTGGCGGGGCCTTTCTCCTCGGCGATGGCGGCGGCGCGCTGGTTTTGCCAAAACTCCTCCAGCGCCCGGTCCAAATCCTCCGGCGGATTCAGATCGTGCTGGAACAGAAATTGCACGGCGCGTTCGCGCGCTTCGCGGCGTTTACCCATAGGCCACTTAAACATGCCGCAGAAACGCCCTTCGGGAAATGAAAAATTGCGGGCCGGACTTGCGGGGGCGGGGATGCACCCGGTCTTTGGGGCTTTGAGCTTTGCAGCTTGAACTTTGGACCGGAGTCCGATATACTTTTGAGCGTTGCGCGTTTAGCTCAGCGGTAGAGCACCAGTATCACACACTGGGGGTCGCAGGTTCAAACCCTGCAGCGCGCACCATCGCTCTCCGAATGAGCAGGCCAATGCGGGTCAGCTTTCCACGGGATCATTGCACACCGGCTTCCAGCGAAGCACCAAATCATGTTCTTCAGCGCAACGGGCCGCCTGGCCCACAGTATCATAATGGGCATGGAGATGGGTTGCGCCCTGCTGCATGGCATCCTCCGCCGAGACGTGCCCTTCCAGCCGCTGACTCAAATTGCGGGTTTGAGCGATGTAGATGGGAACCCAACTCCCGTCGTCGGCTTGTCTGGCATAAATGAAAATGCCGGCCGAAGCCTGAAAGGGAGCGTCCAGCGCGTAAATTGTGTAGGGGTAGTTCTTTCCTGATTGCCCGAGCCAGTTAATCGAGTCTGAAGCCTGGCTTGCCGCGAGCCGGTGACGACCGAACCAATTTGATATCGCGCCCACCGTCCGCCATTAAGAACATAAAAAGGGTAACTTGTCAAGCCAAAATAGCCAAAATAGCACAGCATTTTTGCCCATTTGCCCACGGATGCCCCTCGATTTTGTCGGGAAATATCAAGTTGGGGAGTTGGAGAATCAGAGAAAGTCCCATTTTTCCAAAAACTCCGGTGCGATTTACGGCGGTAGCGGGCGGCCTTTGGTCTCCGGCGCGAATGGAAGTATCAGCAGGCCAACGAGATAAATCAGCGCCACGGCGCTGGCGGCGCGTCCCAAACTGCCCAGCGCCGTAACCAGATAGCCGGTCACAAACGGACCCGCCGAAGCGACGGCCCGGCCGATGTTGAAACAAAATCCGGCGCCGGTGGCGCGGATGCGCGTGGGATACAGTTCCGGCAGATAGATGGGAAAACCGCTGAAAATGCCGTTGTTGAAAAAGCCCAGCAAGGGCAGCAGCAGCAGCACTTGGGCGTAGCTCCGCGGGGTAAGGAAGGTGGCCGGGAACATGACCAGGCTGCCGGCGCACATCAGCGCAAAGACCCAGCGCCGGCCCACACGCTGGGCGAGCGGTCCGAAACTGAGATATCCCACCAGCGCTCCGACGTTCAACATCATGGTCGCGTAACTGACGCGACTGGCCAGCTCGGCGGCGCTCAGCCCATGCAAATCCGGCAAGGCGCCAACGAGGGTCGGCGTCCAGTTGGTGGCGCCCCACAAACCGAAGACGGCCACGAAGGCCAGCCCGGAACCGATGCAGGTGGGGCGCACCAGGCCGGGCGCAAACAGTTCCCTTAGTTTAGCCGGCCGCCGGCTGATTTGCTGTTCGTCCGCCTGCGCCTTGACCCAGCGTTCCGGTTCACGGACCCACCGGAAGACGAAGAAGGCCACGATCGCCGGCGCGGCCCCGACGATGAACATGGGCCGCCAGCCGTGGTGCCGCAGGAGCAAATTGAGGATGGCCGCCATGAGAAACCCGGCGGCCCATGCGGATTGCAACAGGCCTGCGGCCTGGGTGCGTTTGTTCTCCGGCCACACTTCGGCGACCAGCGCCGCGCCCGCCGCCCATTCGCCGCCGATGCCCAGCGCCGTGATGAACCGGAACAGCGCCAATTGCCACCAGGTGTGCGAACACGCCGCCAGCCCGGTGAACAGCGCGTAAATCAGGATCGTCGCCACGAGCGTTTTCGCCCGGCCAAAACGATCGGCGAAAACGCCAAAGACCACTCCGCCGATGGCCCAGCCGATCAGAAAAATGGAGAAGATGATTCCGCCGTACCAGCCGATGGCCCCGGCGCTGACGGCGCCGCCGCCAGTGGGTTGCAGGAGTTCGTGCAACGCCGGTTGCAAGACCAGCGTGTAGATCGTGGAGTCCATCGAGTCGAACACCCAGCCGAGCCACGCGACGAACAGCACCAACCATTGGTAGCGCGTGACATCGTGACGCCACGAATCAGGTTTCACAGACTCCGACCGTAACCGAAAGCGGCCCGGAAAGAAAGCACCGCAGACGGCGGCTTCCCTCAACTCCACACGCCGGCAATTTTGGTACCGCAGAAGCGGCATTTGCCGGCGTCCAGGTTCAGCGCAGTGACGGCGAAGACGTCGCGCTCGATTACCGCCCTTTTGCAGTTGGGGCAGTAGGTGGTTTCCGCGCCTTCCAAGCCCGGTACGTTGCCGATATAGACGTAATGCAACCCCTCGGCACGGGCGGCATCGCGCGCGCGGATGAGCGTGTCCACGGGCGTGGGCGTCAGATGCGCCAGCTTGTGCGCCGGGTGGAACCGCGAGAAGTGCAACGGCCGGTCCGGCCCTAGGGTTTTCAGAATCCAACCGCACATCCGGCGGATGGTGTCCAGGTCGTCGGTGTAAGTGGGCACGACGAGGTTGATGACCTCAAACCACACGCCCAATTCATTGAGCGTCTTGAGGGTGTTGAGAATGGCCTGCAACTTGCCGGCATTGAGTCGCTGGTAGATGCCGTCATCGAAACCCTTGAGGTCCACGTGGGCGGCATCGGCGAATTGGTAAAGGTCGCGCGCGGGCCGCTCTTCGATGGAGCCGCAGGTGACGACGATGTTGCGGAGTTTGCGCCCGTGCGCGGCCTGGCAGGTGTCCTGCGCGTATTCATAAAACGCGGTCGGTTCGGAATAGGTGTAGGAAATCGTCGGGCAACCCAACGCTTCGGTCACCGCCAGCACGTCCTCGGGGAACAGGCTGAGCCGTGACATTTGCTCCAGCGTCAGCGCCGGCGGCAACGGCGGTGTCAGCCGGAGTTCCGCCCCGTGGGGGTCCTTGGTTTCCTCCGGTTTCTTCTGCGAAATCTCCCAGTTCTGGCAATTCAGACAGCGAAAGACGCAGCCGGAGGTGGCGAGCGAAAAGCTCAACGTGCCCGGCAGGAAATGGAAGAGCGGCTTTTTTTCGACCGGGTCCACGTGGAAGGTGCAGGGGTTGCCATAGACCAGGGTATAGAGCGTGCCGTCATGGTTGACCTTGTTGCGGCAATGGCTCCGGTCGCCCGGCGCCAGGATGCAATTGTTCGGGCAGACCTTGCACTGGACGTTGCGGCCCAGCTTGAAATAATGCCGCGCCTCCCGTACCCAGCCGCGTTTGCGCCACAGGTCCCAAAGTTCACCCGCGGGGGCGTCGCCTTTGAAGGTGTCCGCCGGCGCTTCGGCCGCGCGCCACCGGTCAAAAAAATCGAAATACGAACTGGCGCCGGCAAAACCGGCCAAGCCGCCCACACCCAGGCCAATGGCCGTGCGACGCGAAATGCCGCCGGCCAACCGGCCAGGCCGCCTTGCCGCTTCGGATTTCGGATTTCGGATTTCGAACTTCACGCTAAATAACTTTAAGCAAGGTTGGTTCCAGAAGCCAGAATTCAGAATCCAGAATCATCCCTCTTCGCAGTGTTTGATCCAGCCTACAGGCGGACCGCGTAAACGCGGAACTCCAAACCACAGATTCATCCGTCTCCGCGATGTTTGATCCAACCCCACCGCTGCATGGCAAGATACACCGCCGGCGCGACGTGCGCCAGCACGAGCACCATCAACGGCAGGTGGAACAGGCGATGGAGCGTCAGGGCGGTTTCGGCATCCAGCAATTTGGCGAAGCCATAGCGGCCATCCATGATGTAACCGGTGGTGAGGAAGGCCAGGACCAGCGGCAGCAGCAGCCAGCCGCTCCACCGGACGATTTTAAGAGAAATCAGGTTGGGTTTGTTCATGTCATCGCCTTTCGCAATTGAAACATCGTGGCGCCCGCAAGGAGATTCAAAGCCGCCGTGAGCAGGCAAACTCCGGTGACCCCGATTAAAGGAATCAACAGGGTGCTGACCAGGAATGCGCCCAAAAATGCGCCTGCGAAATCCGCCGTGTAAAGGCGGGACGCTCCTGCGACCGTGCCGTCGTAGGCGAGCCGGTTAGCCAGCGGGAATTGGGTCCCCACCAGCACGGCGAGGAGGAAGGTGAGTGCCGCGATGATCCCCTTGATGGACCCATTGGACAGGGCAGTATCACCGGCTTGAACCAGGAGCGGCAGGCAAAACGCGAGCAGCAAGGCGTAACCGGCGATGGCAAAAGCAAGGCAGGCCAAGCCGCTGCTGCCATTGGGTGGGGCGAGGCTACTGACGAGCCGCCGCGCGGGGACCGGCCTTCGCTCAGAAGCTACGGCCAGGCAGGCGCTCGCCCCACCGATGCCGCGCGTCCCACCGATGGCACCGCCGGTCGCGGGCCGGTTTGAGATGATTGCGCCTAGGGCAAGGCCAGCCATGAAAACGGTGACGATAATGCCCACTTGGTGATAGACCGAGCCGCAAAGGACTTGAAAAGCCAGCAGCAGGACCAGTTCCAAGGCCGTGGCGGCAAAGCCTGAAGCAAACAGGACCAAGGCCGCTCCCCGCAAGCGGACCAGATAAACGCCCACCAAGATGAGCCATAACGCCGGCAATACGCCAAAGCCGCTTTTAAACTGACTCATCCAATGGCGGAGGTGGTAATAGTAAAGCACCGGACTCAGGTCCCGGTTCAGCGCGGCAGGTTGCGCGATGGCCCGCTGCATGTCCGCCATCCGGTCAGTCGTCAGCATCGCGTCCAGATAATGCCGGTTCATGAGTTTGGTTTGGATGCCCTGCTGTGCGATTCGCGCGGCGATGTCCGGGAACAACGGACCATTCGATGCGAGAAAAAAGACCTGTCCGCCGGGAAGCACCAGGACGTTGGGAAACGACTGGTGCAACGATTGAGCGGCGGAGGCCAGTAGGCGCGCCAGTTCCGGGCTGACGTAATTCTCATAATGACCGAGCCCAAAGGACATCACGCCGTCCGGGGCGAGCACCCGTTTGACTTGGGCAAAAAACTCGGCGGTAAAGAAGCGGTTCAGTTGGGCCGTGGAGGGGGCGGGAACGTCAACGATCACGACCTCGTATTTTTCGGCGGTCTGCCGCACGAACCACCGGCCATCGGTGTTGATGATCCGGATGCGGTTATCCGCCAGATTTTCCGGCAGATATTTCCGTCCCAACTCCAGAATGACGGGGTCCAACTCCACGTAGTCCACGCGGCTGACGGGGTATTTCAGAATTTCCCGGGCGGTACCGGAGATGCCGCCACCGATGAGCAACACCTTGCGCCGGCCGGACCGCTGGGCCATGGCGTAATGCACCGCCTCTTCAACCCGCTGATCGTCCCGGGTGGAGGTGAGCGGAATGCCGTTCTCAATAAAATCGAACTGGCCGTCGGATTCCGTGACCACCAATTTGCCGTAGGGAGAGTTGGCCCGGGCCACGATGTGCTGTGGCCAATATTGCCAGCCGGTGGACACTCCATCCAAGTCAACCAGCACGGCCAGCGCGACGATGGCGGCGGCCAACGTGCCGGCCAGGGCCGCGAGCCGTTTGTGTCCGGCGCGAAAACCAAGGGCGGCGCCCGCCAGCAGGTTCAGCACCGCCGGGAAAACCAGGATACTGGCATGATCGAAGAATCTGACCAACACGAAGCTGAACAGGATACCGCCCGCGACGCTGCCAATGCTGTCGGCCACATAGACGCGGCCGATGCCCGCCACGCCCTGTTCGCGCGCCAGCAGCGCGCAGGCCAGCGTCAAGGCGCAGCCCGCCGCCAAGCCATACGGCAGCAGAAGGAGGAGAGCACTCACGACGGTATCGCCAACTCCCACGGAGGCGCCGCGAATGAAAATGAGGTTCCGCAAAGCACGCAGGAGGAGCACCTGCAACAGCGGCAAGATTGCCACCAGGAGTTGCAGAACGATGAAAACGGCAAGCGGCTTTTGCAGTTGGCCGAGGGAGCTGGGAGCGCGCCCCCCGCCCTTGCGCGCAAGAGCGGGGCCGTTTTCCACGCGCTCGGGGAGAAATTTCCACTTGCCGCCCAGCCAGGTGCCAAGGCCGAGCAGGAGGAGCCAGTTGCCCAGCACCACGCCCAGCACCAGTTCATTTCCGCTGAACGCGCCGAGCAGTTCGCGCATCAGCGCCAGTTGCGTCATCACGCAAGAAACGCCGAGCGCGCCCACGGCCAAAACGATGAGCCGTCCCATAAGCGGCAACCCGGGGCCGGATTATTCGGCTTCTTCGAAGGTCTCGACGTGATAGGTGGAAACGGAGGCATCCTTGCCCCGCCAGGCGGACGAATCGCAGCCGGCCTTTTCCGAGAGCTGATTCAGGAATTCGACCTTGTCGGGGATTTGGTCCCAGACCTGCGGCAGATAAGTGGCCCGGCGCGCACCGATCCTAAGCACCACTCCGTCACTGTGAGGCTGCAATTTGTCCAACAGCTCGGTCGGCGAATTGAAGGCCAACGGTTGCGGCTCCGTCAGCACGCTGATTTCGATTTTGATCCGGTCCACTTCCTGCGGTTGCACCGGCGTGAAGCGCGGATCACGCATGGCCGCCCCCTGCGCATTGTCTTCGATCGCCCGGTAAAGCGGTTCCTGGGGGACGAGGTGGCCGATACAACCCCGCAATTGGCCTTGTTCGGTCAAGGTTACGAAACACGCCTTGGTTTCGGCCAGCTTGGGCGGCAGCTCCGCGGCGCGGATTTCCGGGAGGGGACCGTTGGTGGCCACGCGCCGGAGGGTCGTCCGGGCGAGGTCCAGCAGGATTTTTCTTTCTGATGCCCCGTAAGCCGTCGGCGGCAGTTCATAAAACGCGATGGCCGAGTAGCCTACCACGCGGTCCTTTTCGCCCGTCACGTCGCCACTATTGCGACAGTCCAACAGTTGCGTCAGCCAGCCCTTTTCCCGCGCCAGATACATGAGGGTCAGGATGGGCAGTTTCCCGCAAGCTTCCTGAGTTTTCATACTTTCGATGTCCAAGTTCAGTATCGCCTGAATGCAATGATGATCCAGGTTGGTGGCGGCCGCGTAGGGATAGTAATGACTTAAATCCGAACTGGCCACCACGATTGTTTGGTCGTCTAGCTGTTTGGCCAGCACGCGGGCCACCTGCTCCGGGTCAACTTCGCCAAAGACGAGCGGGAGGATTCTGAACTTAGTCAGCGTCATTTGCAAGAACGGGACCTGGACCTCGACCGAATGTTCCCAGGTTTCGGGGGTGTCTTGGCCCTCGGCCGGAGCAGGCTTGGGACCCTGCGCCCACCACTGCGGGCGCTGGACCGGACAGCGCGGTTCCAAAAGAAAAGGGGCGGTACCAACCAGTTGTTTTGCCTGGTCGGAAATGGGAACCAGACCGAGCGGCGTTTGGTAGGCTTCGGCGTCAGGCACGGAAACGCCCAAAAATCCGGCGTAGTGGCTCGGCCCCATGACGATGACAGTTTGCACGTCGCGTCCCGCCAGCGTCTGGTAACCACAGGCGGCCGTCAGGCCGGAGAACTCATAACCGGCATGAGGACATACCAAGCCTTTGAGGTGAGGGATATAATGGTGCGGCGCGGTCGCGAGCAAGGCGGCGACGGTGTTGGAGAGCACGCGCGCGTCCGCCGGATAAAACAGGCCGGCGACTGCCGGCGCCCGGACCCGCAGTTGGCTCTGGGCCGGCTTTCCCTGTGTGATTGGGCTGGGCGCTCCGTTGGAGCGCGGCGCCCCGGATTTTGAACCGCACCCGCAGAAGATCCAGGGCAGCAAAAGCGCAGCCAGCAGCACCCGGGCAACCGCGCCACCGCATCTTTTTGTGCGCATAATCCTCTTATACACCATTGCACGAAGATAAATCAATACCTCGAACTGCGGCGAGGCAAGGCCTTTTTATTCGGAAGTGCAAAGTGGTTCATTGGACGAAGTGGACGAGTTTGGCAGGTTTTTCCGCTTGCAGGCGCAAGGCGGCGAGGAAGCCGGCGGCTTTGGCCAGGGTTTCGTCGTATTCGGCCTGGGGATTGGAATCGGCCACGATGCCGGCGCCCACGTTGAAATGGGCCCAGCCGGCCCGGCAGATGGCGGTGCGGATGGTGATGCTTAGCTGGCTCTCGTGATTGAATCCGAGATAGCCGTGACAGCCGCAGTAAGGGCCGCGCGCCAGCGGCTCCAATTCATCAATTATTTCCATCGCGCGGAACTTGGGGGCGCCGGTGATGCTGCCGCCGGGGAAACACGCGGCCAGCGCGGCCAGATGCGTGACGCCGGGGCGCAGGCGGCCTTGGACGGTGGAAACCAGATGCTGCACTTGCGCGAATTTTTCCAGCCGCGCGAGTTCGGGTGTTTGGACCGAGCCAAATTCGCAGACTTTGCCGAGGTCGTTGCGCAGCAAATCGGTGATCATGACCAGTTCGGCCAGTTCTTTGGGACTTGTCTGGAGTTCGCAGGCAAGTTGGGCATCGCGCGTGGGGTCGGCATGGCGCGGCCGGGTGCCTTTGATGGGCCGCGTGATGACGTGGGAGCCGCTCAGGCGCAGAAATTGTTCCGGCGACGACGACGCGATCTGAAAATCGTCCCGGCGATGGCCGGCGTGGCAATCCAAAAACGCGGCGAAGGGCGCCGGCGAAACGGCGCTCAATCGTTTGAACAATTCCCAGGCCGGCTCCGCTGCAAGGGAACGCCGCGGCAGGCGTGAAAACTGAAAGGGCGCCGTCAACCGCTGCGATAAATTGACCTGGTAGATGTCTCCGGCCTGGATGTAGCGCCGTGCGCTTTCCACCGCGGCAATAAAATCAGCACGGGACATGGTTGATTGCAAATAAGGCGAGTCAGTCGGTGCGCGTCGCTGATGGGAATGCCATTGACCGGCGGCGGGCAGAGGACTGCCCGCCCTACCGTCGTCCGTGAGAAGCCTTTGCCAGGAATCCAATTCGTTCCTGGCGCGCACTTCGCTGCGCGAGCCGTCGGCGTCCAAGCCGGTGGAAATGACAAAGACCTTTCCCAGTTGATGGTCGAAGACCACGAGGCTGCGGTAGAAGCCGACGTGGCAATCGGGCAATTCCAGATCGTCCGTCACCCGGCGCGGCAGTTTGGGCTCCGTAAAATTTTTGAGGCCGTAGCCCCAGGTGCCGAAGCAGCCGCCGAGGGGAAAGGGCAGGTCCACTTCATCGAGCAGTTCGCAGCGCGCCAGGAGCGCGTCGAGCACCTGCCAGGGATTGCCGAACTGCGTGCGGCGGGGATGGCGGGAGGCGGGTTGCGTGATTTCGCAGCGGGAGCCGAAGGAACGGAAGACCAGAAACGGATTGGCGGCGACGAACGAATAGCGGGCGGACGGCGAATCGAACGAAGCCGTGCGGAGCAATACCAGGTTCGACTGCCGGGCGGAGAGCAGTTGCGCCGCCAATGATTCAGGCGTGTGCGTCGTGGGGACTTCCTGAATCTGCGGACGCATTCGCCTTACGCAAACGCCTTGGGCATCATCGCCGGCGGACCGACCCGGCGCTCGTAATCCAGGATGATGCGGACCACTTCGTCCGGATCATCGGTGAGCTTGAGCAGGTCAATGTCGCCGGGGCTGATGTAGCCATGGCGCTCCTGCAACTCGCTTTTGACCCAATGCAGCAGTCCTTTCCAATGGTCCTTGCCGAACAGGATGATCGGAAATTCAGGAATCCGTTCGGTTTGGACCAGGGTCATGATTTCGAAGAGTTCGTCGAGCGTGCCAAAGCCGCCGGGCAGGTAGATAAAGCCTAGGCTATATTTCACGAAACAGACCTTGCGCGCGAAGAAATAATGGAAATGCAGCGGCACGTTGGCGTAGCGGTTGCCCTTTTGCTCGCGCGGCAATTCGATGTTCAAACCGATGGATTTGCCGCCGCCCTGGGCCGCGCCTTTGTTGGCCGCCTCCATGATGCCCGGCCCGCCGCCGGTGATGACGGCGAGTTGGTGCCGGGCGAGCTCGCGGGCGACATCCTGGGCAGCGTGGTAATACTTGTCGCTGGGCTTCATCCGCGCCGAGCCGAAGATGGTCACGGCCGGGCCGATCTGGGACAGCGTGAGAAAAGAATCCACGAATTCGGACATGATGCGGAAAATGCGCCAGGGATCTTCGCGCGCAAAAATGGTGGTGTCGTTCATCGGCTGAGTCTAGCCGCAGGCGGGCAGGGTGACAAGCGCGCGGAGCGCCCGGTAGCGCCCAACTAATAGCGCCCAATAGCGCCCTGAATTCAGGAGCGCGGCACTTATGCGGCTTCATCGGCCAAGAGGGGAAATAAGACGGGCCGAAGCTCAACGAATGCTCCGGCCCGTCCGACACGCCTTCCTCTCTTCAAGAACAACCAAGACTTTCGCCGCAGTTCAAGCATTTAAAGCACGCGCCGTTGCGCACGGCCACGTGGCCGCAATTCGGACACGTCGGCGCGTCCTGCTGATTGGTAATCATCGCCGTCAACGTTTCCCGATGGTTGTGACCATTGCCGTTGCCGGATTTCACATCCACCACGTCGTTGTCGTCGGCCATCGGCAATTCCGGCACGGGCCGGTTCACCTTCTTCTTCATTTCTTCGAGCAGTCCGGGCATGGCCAGTTCCGGCTGCGTGCGCGCGGCGTTGACGCTTTCGCGGTAGCCGGGGACGAATTGCAACGCCATCCAGCGGAAGACATAATCGGTGATGGAAGCGGCGCTGCGGATTTCCGGGTTTTTGGTGAAGCCGCTGGGCTCGAAACGCTGGTGCGCGAATTTTTTCACGAGCGCCTCCAGGGGCACGCCGTACTGCAAGGCCAGGCTGGTCAACGTGCCGATGCCGTCCATCAAACCGCCGATGGTCGAGCCTTCCTTGGCCATGGTGATGAACAATTCGCCGGGCTGGTTGTCCTCGAACAACCCGACGGTGAGATAGCCCTCGTGACCGGCGACATCGAACTTGTGCGTGACGGCGGTGCGCGTGTCGGGCAACCGGCGGCGCAACGGCTGGCCCGCCTCGTTGCGCAACCGGGCGACCTCGGTTTCGAGGTGCTTGATTTGCTTCGCCAGCGCGTCCGAACCGGCCGCGGTCTTGTCGCCGCCTTCGTTCGTCTTTTTGGTGTTGAGCGGTTGTGAACGCTTTGAGCCATCGCGGTAGATGGCCACACATTTGAGCCCCATCCGCCAAGCCTGAACGTAGGTATCGCGAATCTGCTCGACGGTGCTGTCCTTGGGCATGTTCACCGTCTTGGAAATGGCGCCGCTGATGAACGGCTGCGCGGCGGCCATCATGCCCAGGTGGGCGAGGTAATGGATGCTGCGCCGGCCGCGATGCGGCTGGAAGGCGCAGTCGAAGACCGGCAGATGCGCCGGCTGGAGGCCGCTACGGATCACGGAAGGCGAGGCGCCTTCCGTGGCACCCGAGGCGGGCGCGCTCCCCTCGACGTCTTCAATCGTGTCGAACTTTTCGATGTGCGCGATGATGTCTTCAATTTCCCGGGCGCGGTAACCAAGCCGCTGCAACGCCTGCGGCACGGTGCGGTTGACAATTTTCAACATGCCGCCGCCGGCCAGCAGTTTGTATTTCACCAGCGCAATGTCCGGTTCGATGCCGGTGGTGTCGCAGTCCATCGAGAAGGCGATGGTGCCGGTCGGCGCGAGCACGGTGACCTGGGCGTTGCGATAGCCGTGCTGGCGGCCTTTGGCCAGGGCGCCGTCCCAAGTCTTGCGGGCCTCGTCCTTGAGATAACCAAAGTCGTCGCTGGGATGAATGCCTTCGACGGCCTCGCGATGGAGTTGAATGACGCCGAGCATGGAACTCACGTTGTCCCTGGCCAGCGGCTTGGCAACGTGCGCGCACCGGGCATCGCGGTAGCCGGGGAAAGCGCCCATGGCGGCGGCGATTTCCGCGCTTTGCTCGTAGGCGTGGCCGGTCATGATGGCGGTAAGGGCGCCGGCCAGGGCGCGGCCTTCGTTACTGTTGTAAGGCAGACCGTAGCTCATGATGAGCGAGCCGAGGTTGGCGTAGCCCAAGCCGAGGGTGCGGAAAATGTGCGAGTTTTCGGCGATGTCCTTGGTGGGATAGCTCGCGTTGTCCACGATGATTTCCTGCGCCGTGATAAAGACGCGCACGGCGGCCTTGAAGCGCTCCACGTCGAACTTGCCGTCCGCCCGCTTGAACTTCATCAGGTTCAGCGAGGCGAGGTTGCAGGCCGTGTTATTGATAAAGACGTATTCGCTGCACGGATTGGTGGAGTGGATGGGCTCGGTGCCCTTGCAGGTGTGCCATTTTTGGATGGGGCCGTCGTATTGCATGCCCGGATCGCCGCAGGTCCAGGTGCCCTCGGCGATCTTGAACAGCAGTTTGGCCGCGTCCTTCCTGTCCAGCGGCTTGCCGGTGGTCACGGCGCGCGTCCACCATTCCTTGCCGCCCATGGCCGCCTCCATGAACGCATCGCTGGCCCGCACGGACAGGTTTTCGTTTTGATACATCACACTGCCGTAAGCGTCACCGTTGTAGGAACCATCGTAGCCCTGTTCAATGAGCGCCCAAGCCTTCCTTTCCTCCTTCTGCTTGGCGTCAATGAACTCCTCGATATCGCCATGCCAGTCGTGGAGAGTATTCATCTTGGCGGCGCGGCGGGTCTTGCCGCCGGACTTAACGACGTTGGCCACCTGGTCGTAGACGCGGAGAAAGCTCATGGGGCCGCTGGGGCGCCCGCCCCCGCTCAGCTTTTCACGTTTCGAACGCAGCGGCGAAAGGTCCGTGCCCGTGCCGGAGCCGAACTTGAACAGCATGGCCTCGCTATGCGCCAGCCGCATGATGCTCTCCATGTTGTCGTCCACCGACTGGATGAAGCAGGCGCTGCACTGGGGATATTCGTATTGGGTGTGGGCGCGCTCAGCCTGGCCGAGCTTGCGCTGATAAAACCAATTGCCGCGGTCGGAGTTTTTGCCGATGCCGTACTGATGAAAGAGTCCCACGTTGAACCAGACCGGCGAGTTGAACGCGCCATATTGGTTCACGCAGAGCCAGGAAAGCTCGTCGCAAAACACCTCGCCGTCGGCCGCGCTGAAATAACCGTCCGCCACACCCCAATCGGCAATCGTCCGGCAGATACGGTGGATCAACTGCCGCACCGAGGTCTCGCGCTCGGGCGTGTGCAGCTCGCCGTAGAAATATTTGGAAACGACCACCTTGGTGGCGAGCAGCGACCAGGACTTGGGCACCTCGACGTTTTCCTGTTTGAAAATCACCTTGCCGGCGTCGTCGGTGATTTCCGCGGTGCGGCGCTCCCATTCGATTTGATCGAACGGCTTGACCTTGGGGTCGCTGAACACGCGCCCGACCAGCAGCGTCTTCAGCGCCTTTCGTGATCTTGCTTCCCTGGTTCCCCGGCTGCTCCGGGATACGGTCGTTTTCCCCGCCCGGCGGCGACCGGCGTGCGCCACCGGTGCCAATATCTCTTCTCGCGCATCAATCATTGATTCCTCCACCGCTCTTAAATTTGGACAACCTTACCCTTGGACCCCTTCAAGCGAATCGAACCCGCGAATCCCTTAAAAAATCGCAATTTCCTCGAAAATCCCAACTTTCGCCAAAGTCCAGCTCCCCAATTAGTTGGGGGACAATCGCCATCATGCTACCACAGGTTGTGGATTTCAAGAAAAATTTTCAAAAAAGTTACGCAATCGTTATTCCCAAATGAATTTGAAGAAAATCCCGCGTGAATATTAACCGGCTGGGAGTTATTCGCCGCGGTGAATAAGATTTAGCGCCCTTTTCGGGCGGCCGGCCGGGGCCGATGGAACGATTTTTGTTTTCTGACCGGCTCGATGGTTTTCGGACGCGCCTTGGGCGCCAGAACGATCGGGCAACCCTCGTAACCGAACGCCCGGCGCAGTTCTCCGGCCAGATATTTTTTGTAGGGCGCGGCAAACAATTCGTCGCGATTGACAAACAGCAGGAAAGTGGGCGGCGCCTGTTTGACCTGCGTGGCGTAGAAGAATTTCAGGCGGTGGCCGGCCGTGCTCACCGGTTGGCGGCGCTCGACGGCGTCGCGCAACGTGCGGTTCAGGATGGCGGTGGGAATTTTCTGGCGCAACTGCGCGGCGACGTAGCGAACGGCTTCGAGCAGCCGGTCCAGATGAAAACCGGTTTGGGCCGACGTGAAAATCACGGGCGCGTAGTCGAGAAAGAATAATTTCTCCTGCACCCACGAGCCGAACTCGGCGAGGGTGGTCAGTTCCCTGGCCTGTCCCTCGGTCCGCAACTTCTGCCGGCGGCGCTCAATCTCGGCCTCGCGCGCTTGGCGCACGTTTTGGTCAAACAAATCCCATTTGTTGACGACCACGATACAGGCCTTGCGGTGCTCAACGATGATGTCCGCGATCTTTTTATCCTGCTCGGTGATGCCGGCCTCGGCGTCGAGCACCAAAACCACGATATCGCAGCGTGCGATGGAATCCGCGGCCCGTTGGACGCTGAAAAATTCAATCGAATCGCCCACGCGCCGCGGCTTCCGCATCCCGGCGGTGTCAATCAGGATGTAATTCTCAGTGACCGCCACGCCGCCGTCGCCGCTGGGGACTTCCACTTCGAAGGGCACGTCAATGGCATCGCGCGTAGTGCCGGGAATCGGAGTGACGATGACGCGGGACGACTTGGTCAAGGCGTTGATGATGGAGGACTTGCCGACATTGGGCCGGCCTACAATTGCAAGCCTGAGCGGGTCAAAAGTCGAACGTGGAGCACCCAGTGAATCTGCTTCATCGTTGGGTGTTTCGGCATTCGGCTCCCGACTCTCGACTCCCGACTCGGGCAAAAGGGCCGCCGCCGCATCCATCAGTTCACTCACGCCGAGGCCGTGGATGGCGCTGACGGGAAAGATTTTTTCGAATCCAAGTGCGGCAAAGTCGTCCGCGCCGGCTTCGGCGCGGCTGGTATCGGCCTTGTTGGCGGCGACCAGGACGGGTTTTCCGCTGCGGCGCAAGCGTTCCGCCGCCTCGCGGTCGAGCGGCACCACTCCTTCCTGCACGTTGACGACGAGGAGGATAACGCTGGCGGATTCAATCGCCAATTCGACCTGTTCCAGGGCGGCCTTCACGATGACGTCATCGGCCTTTTCCCTGCGCAACAAGCCGATGCCGCCGGTGTCCACGAGCGTGAACGATTTTCCGCCCCACTCGGCCTGGGCGGTGACGCGATCGCGCGTGACGCCGGGCTGGTTGTGAACAATCGCAATGCGCCGCCCGGCGATGCGATTGAACAGCGCGGACTTGCCGACGTTGGGCCGGCCGACGATGGCGATCAAATTTGGCACGGAGGCAGGATAAAACATTTTATTGCCGGCCGGAATCAAAATGAAACTGTAGCAAGGCCAACCTTGATTACCTCCGGTGGCTGTGTATTTCGTACATATTTTAAGGCGTAGCCAGAACGGCGCAGTTGAATACGCCGCCCGCCATCTTTCCCGGATGGGCTTGGAATTTGACCGTAATCTTGGTTTTGCCTCGTGTCAGCTCGACCGGAAGGGGGTACGCTTCCTCGTAGTATTCGCCCGGTTTGTTATTGTCCAATGTCACCGTAGCCAGCTTGCGGTCGTCCGCAAAGACATCGAATTCCCGCCCTCCCGTGTCGCTCCCCCAATACTTGACACGCAACTCCTGGGGTTCGCCAGCCCGTACCTTCAGGTCCCAAGTGAACCAGCCACCGTCAACCGCGTGACGCCAACTCTTCCCATCCGTATCGGTTTTGTCGCCTTGCAGCCGGTGGTCGCGCTCGCTTTGCTCGTCTCCAGGAAGGACGCGGTCGACGATACGAGCGTTGAGTGCCTGATTCCGGGTTTCAGTGGCCCGCCATTCTTCCGGCGTAAACGCATTCCAATAGACGACGTACGTGCGATTCCCGTGCATCGTGTGGATGGGCTCCAATGTCGCGCCGCTTTCGTCCCCGTCGGCCAGTCGCAGAGCCTGCGATGAGCCGCAGAAGGTGCAAGGCTTGCCGGGCACCGGCTCCAGAGCGGAGGTCAAGCTGCCCTCCGCGCCGATGATGGCCGGGTAAGGAAGCGCATTGCGTTGGCCGGGTTCGGTCTCCGCGCACAGCACCAATGGCCCGTACATCACCGCTACCCGGCGCGGGTTGTCGCGAAAACCTTCCGTCCGAAGACTGAACGGCATCGTCACTTCCACTGTGTCGCCGCTCTTCCAGTTCCGCACTACGGTCTGGTAACTGCTGGGGGTGCTGGCGTCCGCCTGTCTCTACCCATTGACTTTGATCTCAAAACCCGAGGTCGCCCAATGAGGGTGCCGGATGTTTAAATGAAGCGCGACGGGCTGCTCGCAGGTGAAGACCAAGCGGCTGGAGCCTTCGGCGGGATACTTGGTTTCCTGGCGCAGGGTGATGCCGGCGGCCAGCCAGCGCAACTCCGAGGCAATGAACAGATTCACGAACAGCGCCGCTTGGCCCTGATGAAAGTAAATGCTGTCCCCATATTTCGCGTGGTTCTCAACGCCGGTGCCGGTGCAACACCAGAAGCTGTCCTCCTGAGTGCAGTAATCCTTCGGGCCGTTGGCCAGCGGGAGGAAATAGCACATCATCCCGTTCACGGGATTCTGGGAAGCGAGAATGTGGTTATAGAGGGCCCGCTCGTAATAATCGGCGTACTCGGCGCGCGGCTCCCACATGAAGAGATGCCGCGTCAATTTGAGCATGTTGTAGGTGTTACAGGTCTCGCAAGTATCCGGTCCAAGCGCCTCCGAAAGTTTCGCCTTGGCGGAAAAATGCTCGCCCATGCTGTTGCCGCCAATGACATAGGAACGTTCTTTGACCACGGTGTTCCAAAAGAAAGTGGAGGCTGTCTTGAGCCAATCCTGACCGGTCAATTCGTATTGGCGCGCCGTGCCGACGAATTTCGGGATCTGGGTGTTGGCGTGCTTGCCGTCGAGGTTGTCCACGCCTCTGGAAGCCGGGCCGATCACCTCCATGTGATTGAACCGCAGGGCGAGCTGAAGATACTTCTGCTCCCCCGTCAGGGCATAGAGGTCGGCGAACGCCTCGTTGATGCCGCCGGGTTCAATGTCCAGCATCTTCTGCATCTGGTCGTCGGTGAGTTTGTCGCACCCGATCTTTGCCCAATCGCCAAGCTTGCGGGCGATGTCGAGCGCTTGGGGATTGTCACAATACACGTACACATCCAGCAGCCCTGCCATAAGCTTGTGGATTTGATACCACAACCCCAGCGGCGCTTCGCCACGGGTGGTGAAGTTGTCCGGCTTGGTGTGCAGGTAGCCGGTTCCCAGTTTTTCCTGGCACTCCGCGAAACCAGCGACCACCTCGTTGGCCTTTTCCTTGAGTTGCTCGTCGCCCGTGCTGGCATACATCAGCGCGCAGGCTGAAAGGTAGTGTCCCACAAACTCGGCGCAACTGACGCGACCGGGTGTCATCCAGCCGCCGTAGGGTTTGGCGACGGAACGCAGACCGGCATTTAGACGGAAGCTGTAGAGCAACCGGTCCGGCTCAAGTGACAGGAGATAATTGCGATCCAGTTCCATGGCGTGACGGAACGGGCCATCCAGCAAACGCACGTTTTGCAAAGGAAACGGTTCGGCTTGGAGCGCAACCACTGGCGGCACTTTGGTTTTGTCAGTTGACGCATTTCCGGCCTCAGCGCAGCTTTTTGAAGCCGAAACGATAAGCGCCAGGGTGATAAGGGTCGCAAGACTCATTCTGAAGCATGAGGAGCGAATCATGGATGACGGTGTCATGGATTTGCCTTTTGTTTGAAGCCATTCACCGACCATTGGGTGAGGCAATAAGTATGAGGCAGTTTGAGTGGCCAATAGGCGGTTGTCAATCGGAACACCGTCGCGCTCGCCTTGGCGCATTTTGGCATTGAGCACGTAAAAGAATAATTGGATTCCCCGGGCAGTGCGATTAAATTACTGCCATGAAAAAGCTCCAGGTGGAACTGCCTGATCAAATGGCGCAAGAAATTGAAGGCGCCGTGGAAACCGGCAAGTTTGAAAGCGCGGCAGAAGTCGCGCGTGCCGCCTTGCGCGAGTTCATTTCCCGCCGCCGGTTTGAATTGTTGGAGCAGCAGCAGTTGAAAGACATTGCCTGGGCTTTGAACGTCGAGAGAGACCGGCGCGACGCCGGTCCTACAGCTTCCGCATCAAGCTCTTGGCGCGGTGAACCCACACGCGGTCGCGCTTGCGCTGAAAAGCGGGCGCGTGAATGTCGTCACTGATGACATCCTGCAACTCCGGACGCGCAAGCTCCGTCTGGTTTTTGGCCAGGTATAATTCCGCGAGTTGAACTTTTGCGCGCGCATAAGAGTGTTCGGCGGTGACCTGTTTCCAGATGTTCAGTGCCGCGTCGGTCTCGCCCAGCGCGGTCAGCGTTTCGGCCAGCGCCATCATGGTGTAGCCGTATTCGTGCTTGGGATTTTCCGCCACCACCCCTTCCAGCAACGGGCGCGCCTCGGCGGGGCGCTTCTCGCGCAGCAGGCACTGGCCATAGTGGGCGCGCGTGTCGAAGTCCTGCGGGTCGCGCTCCATCGCGGCGCGATAGCAGGCCTCGGCCTTGTCCAATTTGCCGTGTTGGAAATAAATGTCGCCGAGCTGCGAATAATGGTGCGCCTTGTCGAGATGATGAATCTGCGCCTGCAATTCCCTGATGCGGCGCCGGTCGTGCGCGCCGGGCAGCTCAAATCCGCGCGTGGCCGACGGCGTGGCCCGATAGACGAGAAAGTAATACAAGATCGCCGACAGCCCGAAGCCGATGAAGATAAACACCGCCCAAATCCATTCGCGCTGCCGGATGGCGTCAATGAACATCCAGACCTGGAACGCGACCAGCAGCAGCGTCAGCGGGCTGTGGAGCAGGTAAATCAGGTAGCTGATGTTCAAAACGTTGGTCAGCAGAGCGAACATGAGGCGAGGATAAATTAAACCGGCGAAAGGAAAAATAGAAATTGGCGGCGCCGGTGGCTGGCGCTGGGGTGGGTATCTGACAAGTTGCCCCGGCGCGCGGCCTTCAGCCGTGACGATGCAGTTGAGGCGTGATCAAGACAGAATTCCGACGACTCAACCACCAACCTTGCAGGCAGTCATGAAACAGAATCCTATTGCATTGCAGGTCATCAACTTTTTTTATTGACCGAACTGCAAGGAAAAGGTAGCTTTTTCACAGTTCAAAAGAAGCCCAAAACTTTTTCTTCCATGAACAACAATCGGTATTTCTTCCGACTGGCACTTGCCAGTTTTTTATTTGCCGCCGCCGGCGCACCGGCGATGGTTTTCACCAACAATACGGCCATTGGCCCGCTCAATTTGACCTATGACGGCTCGCCCATCGTCGTGAGCAATTGCACCCTGACGGTGGATGGCACGCACAACTTCGCCAGCCTGTTGATCGCGACCGGCGGCACGCTAACGCACTCATTTTGGTCAAACGGCGTGGTGTCGGTCACCGTCAATGTCACCAACGAACAGCAGGTTTTGTCTGGCACCAATCCCGCGACCCTGTTGAACACGAACGTGGTCACGCCGCTCGTCGTGACCGATCTGGGTCAAACCACCACTTACAGCAACGAGGTGGATTATGTGCAGACCAATTTAACAAACGGCCTTACGCAAATCCAACGGACCATTACGTCGAGCATTCCCGATGGGGTGACCGTGCTGGTGAGCTATGGTTGGAACTACCTGACGCCTGCGGGCATGAATCTGTCGGTGACCGGTGACGTGACGGTGGCCAGCGGTGGCTCCATTGATGCCAGTGGCATCGGTTACGCGGCGGCTTCAATTCAATACTTGCCGGGTTCCGGTCCGGGCGGCGGATCCAGTTCCGGCGGCACATATTATGGCGGATCGGGCGCGAGCCACGGCGGAATCGGCGGACTGAGTTTGGGCGGCATCAGTTCGAGCAATACGTATCAAGGCGGCGTCTGCTACGACTCGCTGTATGCGCCAACCAACGAAGGCAGCGGCGGCGGGGCCAGTTACGCGGGCAGCGGTGGCAATGGCGGCGGCGCGGTGGAAATTACCGCCAGCGGCAGCGTGGACATAGAAGGTGCGATCCTGGTGAGCGGCATGGACGCCCCCAACGACCGAGCCGGTGGCGGGGCCGGCGGCAGCGTCTGGATTACCGCCGGGAGCGTAAGCGGATCGGGCAGCATTGCGGCCAATGGCGGCGCGGGTGCATCCAATTATGGCGGTGGTGGCGGCGGCGGACTCATCGCCATCTATTGCAATACCAACAACTTTGCCGGCAGCGTGACGGCTTATGGCGGCAGCGGCAGCCAATTTGGCGGTGCGGGGACCATTTTCACCCAACTCACCGGCCAAATGGGTTTGTTGCTGATGGACAACGGCGGGAATGAGGGCACCAATTCCACGATCACACTGCCGACAACGGAGAATGTGATCATTCGAGGCGGCGCCGGCGTCATTGCCGCGGCACCATTTTCTCCTGGCAACATTACCATCGAGGCCAACAGCGCTTTGAGCGGTTTGGCCGGCAGCAACCTGGTGTTTGCGGTGGCCGGGAACATGGACGTTCAGCCCGGCGGGCAGGCTTCGGCTGACAATCTCGGCTACGCCGGGGGCATGGGCCCCGGTGCGGGAGGCTATTATATTAGTGGGAGTTACGCTTTCTGTGGCGGGGCCGGGCATGGCGGTTTTGGCGGCAACTCAAGCGTCGCGACCGGCGGCGGCGGGACTTATGATTCACAGATAACGCCGACGGCGTTGGGGAGTGGCGGCGGCACTTACTCGAGTTCCATCGGGGGTGCCGGGGGAGGCGCGATTCAACTCACGGTGGCCGGCAATTTGCAGGTGGATGGGCGCATCACTGCCAATGGCGGCAACGGCACCGGCCTCGCCGGCGGCGGCGGTTCCGGCGGCGCCATTATTCTAAAGGCTGGAACGCTCGCGGGATCCGGGGCAATCACTGCCAGTGGCGGCAATGGCGTGACTTCGGCCGGTGGCGGGGGCGGCGGCGGACGGATTGCGATTATTTGCAGCAGCAACACGTTTTCGGGCAACATCAATGCCTTTGGCGGCGGGGGCGCGAACTGGGGCGGCGCGGGAACAGTTTATTACGATCTGTATGCCACCAACCCAGCCGTATTGGTCCTGGACAATGGCGGGAATAGCGGCGCCATGACACCGTTGCAGGTTGCCAGTCCTTTTTATCCGAATTTGACGGTACAGAACGGTGCGAATGGGTTCGCCAACTCATCAATGCATTTTGGAAATCTGACGATTGGTTCCAACGCGTGGCTGACCGTGTCCTCGAACGCCAGCCCGTTTTACACCAGTGTAAGTCTTGCCGTTCTTGGCAATGCGGCCATCCAAGCGGGAGGAGGGATCACCGGCGACTCGCAAGGTTATACCAGCGGCCAAGGGCAAGGGCCGGGAGGAAACGCAAGTTCGGCTCCGTATGCCGGTGGCGGTGGCGGACATGGCGGCTATGGAGGCAATGCCATTTCCAATTCCGCAGCGGGCGGCGGCACCTACGACCTGGCGAATGGCAGTGGCCTGCGCTATTATTGCGGCAGCGGAGGGGGCGGATATTTGCCTTTCTCCACCGGCGGCAGCGGTGGTAGTGCGATGGAACTGACGGTCGTCGGCACACTGCAACTCAATGGCCTGATCACGGCCAACGGCGGCAACGGATCGGGAAGTGGCGGCGGCGGGGGCTCTGGCGGAAACATCTATTTATCGGCCGGCACGTTTTCCGGAGCCGGCGCGATCAGCGCCAACGGCGGCAATGGCGTGCCGGGCTTCGGCGGCGGTGGAGGGGGCGGACGCATCGCGGTTTATTTCAACACGGATTCATTTACCGGCACTGCAACCGCTTATGGTGGCAGCGGCGCCAACTATGGCGGCGCCGGCACGATCTATTTCCAGACCAATTCCACCGGCCAATCGCTGTTAATCGTGGATAATGCCGGCAAAGCGGGAGCGAGTTCGTCGGTGCAATATTCCGCCAACACCGACCTGACATTAAGGAATGACGCTTTCATTTACGCCAACGGGTCAAACTCCTTTGGCAACCTGATCGTCGGTTCGAATGCCTGGGTGCTGGTGACCAATATGTCCATAAGCATTTGGGCCAATAACGTCACCGTGCAACGGGGCGGCGGCATCATCGCCGACTCGGCGGGCAATGGAGCGAACCAGGGTAACGGTCGGGGCAGTTACGGTTACATGTCTCCGTTTGGTGGCGGGAGCGGCGGAGGCCACGGCGGCTACGGCGCCAATTGTATTTCCAATATTGCCGCCGGCGGCACGGCTTATGATTCGTTTAGCGCACCGTATGCGGTGGGCAGCGGCGGCGGCGGATATCCGCCCTACGAATCGTTCGGGGGCAGCGGCGGCGGTCTGATTCAGATGAATGTCAGCGGCAATTTGCAAGTGGATGGTACGGTTTCCGCCAATGGTGGGAACGGCTGGGGCGTCGGTGGTGGTGGCGGCGGCTCAGGCGGCGGCGTCAACTTGAGTTGTGCCACCTTGGCCGGCGCCGGCATCATTTCCGCCAATGGCGGCAGCAGCGCGTATTCGCTCGGCGGCGGCGGGGGCGGCGGCATGATTGCGATGAGCTTTACGTCGAACCTTTATTCCGGGACCGTTTCGGCTTGTGGCGGTGGCGGGGCGACTTACGGCGGCGCGGGCACGATCTATTTCCAGACCAATTCCACCGGCCAATCGCTGGTCATCGTGGATAATGGCGGCCATGTGGGGACGAACACACCGATTGGATGGCTCGGTGCTTATACCACTAGTCTTGTTCTTCGTAATGGTGCAGTCGCCGTGTCAACCAGTACTGGTACTACATCGTTTCTAACCAGTCTATTGATCGCCTCCAATGCGTGGTACATCCCTGGCTCCATTTACCCCGGGACGGTGGAACTAATGGTCGGAAATGCGACCATCCAAGCGGGCGGCGGCATCGTTACGGATGCTTCAGGCAGCGCGCAAAACACTGGGGCCGGGCCGGGCATCGGTGGCAGTGGCGCGGGTCATGGGGGTTACGGGGCTCTTTGTTCCACTAATAGCTCACCTGGCGGAATCACTTATGATTCCTCGACCGCGCCTTCGAGTTTGGGCAGCGGTGGGGGAGGCGGCTTCGGTAATCCCGGCGGAGCGGGAGGCGGCTATATCTATCTGGTGGCCAGCGGCACGTTGCGACTGGATGGCATCCTTTCGGCCAATGGCGGCAACGGTTCGGGAAATGGGGGCGGCGGCGGTTCCGGCGGCAGCATTTACCTATTTGCCGTGTCGCTTGCCGGGGCCGGCAGCATTACGGCCAACGGTGGCAGCGGCGCGTTGGGCCTGGGTGGTGGTGGCGGCGGCGGGCGCATTGCGCTCTATTCTATGAGTCCCAGCACTTTTACCGGCGCGATGTCCGCTTACGGTGGCGGCGGCGCCAATTATGGGGGTGCAGGTACCATCTTTTACGAAAACAATTTGCAACCGCCCGGCTCGGTGGTACTGGACAACGCAAACCACGCCGGCACGAACACCACTTTCGATTTCATCAACGAGAATGTGACGGTTCAGCATGGCGCCATCGGCTTGCTGCCGGCGAGCGGCTCGTGGTCGCCGAACAATGTGCTCATCTCCAGCAATAGTGAAATGACGGCGTTCGTTTCGACCACCAACTGCACGATCAATGCCAGTAACGTCACCATCGCGGCGGGAGGCGCCTTGTCACTGGACACTGCCGGCTACGGGCCGGACAGCGGTCCCGGCGCCGGTGGAGGCATCCTTGGCGCCAATGGCGGCGCAGGGCACGGCGGCTGCGGCGGCGTGCCGGTCGGCGGGGGCGGAGCTTATGATGCCATTCAGTCGCCGAACATGCCGGGCAGTGGGGGGCAGCCCAGCCGCGGGGGTTCACCGGCCCAACCTGTTGGCGGTTCCGGCGGCGGCGCACTGGCTTTGAACGTGAGCGGGACACTTACCGTAAACGGCAGGCTTACCGCCAACGGCACCAACGGCACCTTCGACACCGGCGGTGGAGCAGGCGGCAGCATCTGTCTCACCAATATTTACAACCTCGCCGGCAATGGGGTCATTTCGGCCAACGGCGGCTCGGGGACAGGTACGGCCGGAGGCGGAGGAGGAGGACGATTAGCGCTCGTATGCACATCGAATAATTTCACCGGGCAGCTTTCGGCCTTTGGCGGCAATGCCATGTACCCTGGCGGGGCGGGCACGATTTATACCAGCGTTTCCGGCGTGGAAACCTTGCGCGTGGACAACGGCGGTATCGCGGGCACCAATACACTGCTCGGCGGCAGTTTCCCACTGCCTCCTTCGTCGTTTGAACTGGACGTTGCCGGCGGCGCCTTCGTGGTGGCCACTCCGCCCTTGCCGCTTTTGAGCAATTTGAACGTCACCGCCGGTTCGACCATCACCGTGCCGGTCCCGCAAACCAATCTCTTTATCACGGTGCTGAACAATGCGAACATTGCCGGCAATTTGAATCTGAACAACCTGGGCTATCCGCAAGCCAACGGTTTCGGAGCGGGCGGTGCCATCGCGAACAAAGGGTCGGGCGGCGGTTATGGTGGTAGTGGCGGCGAATCATCTTCGGGCGCGCCGGGCGGCACGACCTACGGATCGGTGGCGCAGCCGGTGGACTTTGGCAGCGGTGGCGGCAACGGCGACCCCACCACCACCGGCGGCTCCGATGGCGGTGGCGCCATCCGCCTGAGTGTCGTCGGCGCCTTGACCGTGAACGGCGAAATCAGCGCGAATGGAAACCCCGGTTGGCAGGACGATTCAGGCGGCGGTTCCGGCGGAAGTGTCTGGATTGACGCAAGCAGCCTTGCGGGCGCCGGAGGCATCTCGGCAACGGGCGGGAACGGCGTCCTGTTGGGCGGTGGTGGTGGCGGCGGCGGACGCATTGCCATTTATACGCTTACCAACAATTTCAGTGGCGCCACCAACGTCAACGGCGGCACCGGCGCGTCGCCCGGTCAACCGGGAACGGCTTTTGTTTCGACCGCGTTCCCTGGTTTTCAGGTTGTGTCCCAGTCGCCGACGGGGCTGGTTATGAACACAGTCAGTACGGTCAACCTGGGTTTTGACGAGGCACTGAATCCCGCCTCGGTTTCGGCCTCTGACTTCACCCTCGTTACTCCGGTGGGCCCGCTACCATCGTCAAACTTGACCGCCGTCGTAACCGGACTGGCCACCGTGCAGGTGAGCTTCCCGGCGCAGAATCTCGTGGGCACCTATACCGTCCAAACCGCGGCAACACTCACGGACGTCTTCGGTGTGCCGCTGACACAACCTTCTGCCGGGACCTTTACCATTTCCCTGCCGACCATATCCGGCACCGTCACCAGCACCAAAGGCAACCCGGTGTCGGGCGTTTGGTTGCAACCCAGTGGCGGACTCACGGGACTGACGACCGACACCAACGGAAATTATGCACTGGGCGTGCCGGCCGGCTGGAGCGGTTCGGTGACTCCAACCTTTGGCAGTTTCAAGTTTACGCCGGGTTCATTGGCTTATACCAACGTCACCGCTTCGCTCACCAACCAGAATTATCTGATGGCGGCGATCGTGGCACCCACCCTCGCGCCCACTTTGAACGGAGGCGCTCTATTGGTTGGCTGGACTGGCGTTTCCGGTGTGACCTATCAACCGCTGTGGTCCACCAACCTCATCACCTGGCAGCCGTGGGGCAGCCCTCTCGCTGGCACGAACGGGCTGATGCAAATAGCCGTGCCGCTCGGCCAGCGGACGGCGTTTTTCCAGATGAATGCGATGTAGTGGTGGATTGCGCCCGTCACGAGCGCGGCGGCGGTTTCCCGCCGCGGTAATTCATCGAGCGTGTGATGAGGCTGCTGTGGTCGGCACGGCGCGCGCGGTTGACCATCCCAATGATCAGTCCGGCGGCGCACACCAAAACCACTGCCGCGATGATGAGCGTTTGTCTGCCGTCCCACGCGGAAGTCGCCAGCGGCGCAACTCCATTTGTCTGCTCCGTGGTGGCCGTTGCCGCGGCGGAAGCGGCCGGGGAAAGGGCGGGCACATTCGCAGGCGCCGCGGAGGACACCGGCGCCGGGATGGGAGCGTTGGCCGGCTTCGGCGGCTGAGTTGACGCGAGGCCACCGGGTGGCGGGAGCGGCGGGCTGACTGGTTCCATTGCCGGGGCAGGGGCGGGCTTCGACGGCGCGACCGGCGCAGCGGAACGGGAATCGTCCTGCACTCCCAGCGCGTGGTCGCCGGCAGCCGCAGGAGCTGCGAGTTGGGTGAGCTCTCCCTCCACGGGCAAATTGGTTTTGACGTTCGCACTGGAGTTGGTGAGCGGCGGCGGCGTGGGCACGCGTGGCAGAGCGTTGGTAATGACCGGCGGGGGCGGCGGCGGATTGGTTGGGGGCTTGTGGCCGACAATGATGAGCGGTGGAGCGTTTGTCGGCGGCAGCGATTCAGGCGGGGGCGACGGGGGCTGGGGTTGGGGCGGCGCCGGCCACGGCGGAAATCCCGGGACGCTCACCGGGTCCGGCGGCGTATTCATTGTCCAGGTGACGTAATGGCCCAGTTGCGCACGCAGCACCACGACGAATGGTTGCCGTGTTTTTTTGCGTTCCGCCATCCGCTGCTGGAAAATCTGGTTAAAGACGTCCGCATCCGGCGCCCAATTTATTTCGCCGTCTCCATCGCAGAAGATCAGCACCGTGAGCCGCTGGGAGTCCAGCTTTACCGTGTTTAGAGCAGGCTGCAGCACGTTGAAGCTCGTTTTCCCGGAATACTTCTGTTTGGAGACGAAATGATTGATGTTCGAGGCGATCACCGCTCCGTGCTCCGGCAGCCAGGGCTGCGAATGAAGCGTGCGAAAGTCCCGCCCAAACGTCCATACGCCAATGCTGTCGCCGGCGTGCAACTGTCCCTGTATATTGCCCGCCAGCAGCGTATCCAGCGCGCGTTGCACTGCGGGCACACGGCTTTTCATGGCAGACGAGGTGTCGAACACCAGCAGGAAACGGTTCTCCACCGGATGCTCAACCGGCTGGGCGGGTACCTTGGCCGCCAGAAAAACGCCTGCCAGCAGCGTCGCCAGGCACCGGCCAGCCCGGGAAATTTGGACCAATGGCATTTTCATTTCATGAGCCGCGTTTGAACCGGTTCCGCTCCGTGCGATTGTGCACCCGCAATTCGTCCCGCAGTTCGGTGAGCGCATCTTCGATCATCCGGATGAAATTCGCACAACTGGCCGTCGAGCCGTCGAAGCCTCTCACCACGTCGCGTTCGGCGCGGTCGTCGGTTACCACCAGCACCTCGCCCACGCCGGCAAAGCGATGCGCCGCGCGTTCAATCATCTGGTCCGCGGTTTGACCGGCGCGCGAATATAAAACCTCGACGGGGGACGGCAATTCGGCCTTGGGCGCGCCGGGTGCCCGGCCGGCGCCGTCAAAAAACACGGTCACCGGCGTGCCGGTGGCATCATAATAGCGCGTGAGCACGTGGACCAATTCATCGCGCGCCCGCTCCGAGTGGCGCGGCCAACCGGGAGCCAGTTCCGGCCAGTTATGCAACAGGCTGTAGCCGTCCACCAAAATCCGCAGCACTCCCATGCGCGAAGCATAGCCATTTGCGCGCCTAGGGAAACCCTTTTCCGGCTTCTTTTCGCAGGATACTGTCTCGCTGCGCCCACGCGGGGTTGGCCTGCGGATAGTCGAGATTGTAATGCAGACCGCGGCTTTCGGGCCGCATCTGCGCACAACGGATAATGGTCCCGGCCACGGTGGCGATGTTGCGCAATTCCAGCAGGTCGCTGGTAACGATGAAGTTCCAATAATACTCGTGGATTTCCTGCTGCAGGTTGGCTAGGCGATTTTGCGCGCGCGCGAGCCGCTTGTTGGTGCGCACGATGCCGACGTAGTCCCAGAGGCAGCGCCGGATTTCGTCCCAGTTGTGCGAGACCACGACCAGTTCGTCCGGGTTGTGGGCGTTGCCCGACTGCCAGAGCGGAATCTTCGCGTGAATTTTTTCCGGCGGGTTCGCCAGGATTTTTTCGGCGGCGCGATGGGCGCACACCAAAGCTTCCAGCAGGGAATTGCTGGCCAGGCGGTTCGCACCGTGCAATCCGGTGCAGGCCACCTCGCCCACGGCGTAAAGCCCGGCTATGTCCGTTTCGCCGTCCACGTTGGTCACCGCGCCGCCACATTGATAATGCGCGGCCGGCACCACGGGAATGGGTTCCTTGGTAATGTCCATGCCATAACGCAGGCAGGTCTGGTAAATGTTCGGAAAGCGGTCCATGATGAACCGGGCCGGTCTATGCGTGATATCCAGCCAGACGTGTTCCGCGCCGCTCTTCTTCATTTCACTGTCAATCGCCCGCGCCACCACGTCGCGCGGCGCCAGTGATTTCAAGGGGTGACAGGCGTCCATGAATTCCACACCCGCCAATGACTTGAGCACACCGCCTTCGCCGCGCACCGCTTCGCTGATGAGAAAGGACTTGGCGCGGGGATGATACAAACACGTCGGATGGAATTGGACGAACTCCATGTTCGCGATGGTGGCACCGGCACGGTACGCCATGGCCACGCCGTCGCCGGTCGCGATGTCGGGGTTGGTGGTGTAGAGATACACCTTGCCGCAGCCCCCGGTGGCCAGCAGCGTCAGCGGCGCGATGAACGTCCACACGCGGCCCGATTGTTTGTCGAACACATACGCCCCAAGACAGCGGTTGGCCCCGCTCATGCCGATTTTGCGGCTGGTGATCAGATCAATGGCCAGGTGATTTTCGAAAATCTGGATATTCGGCTGCCGGGCCACGGCCGCCAGCAACGCGCGCTCGATTTCACGGCCGGTCACGTCCTTGGCGTGAAGGATGCGCCGTTTGGAATGACCGCCCTCCCGCCCCAGGTCGAGTTCCTTGCCGCCATCCTCGCCGGGGGCGTCCCGCTCGGAAAACTGCATGCCCAGCTCGATCAATTCACGGATACGCGCCGGGCCTTCCTGGACGATGGTACGGACGACGTCTTCCTTGCAAAGACCGGCGCCCGCCGTGAGCGTGTCGCGCACGTGCAATTCGAAGGAATCCTCCGGACTGGTGACCGAAGCGATGCCGCCCTGGGCGTAATTTGTGTTCGATTCGGCGCGGTCTTTCTTGGTGACGATGGCCACGCGCCCGCGCGGCGCCACCTTCAACGCGAAGGAGAGCCCCGCGATGCCGCTGCCCAAGACCAAAAAGTCGAACTGTTTCACCGGAGGGAAAGGTTAACGCAAAGGATTTGGTATGGAAAGCGGTTCGCCGGAAAATTCTAAGGTTTGATTTCGACCTGCAGGAGGATTTTGAATCCATTTCCATCCTCATGCGCCGCTACGCCGATTTGCCGATGGATTTGGCCGATGCCTGCCTGGTACGCATGGCCGAGCAACGCCGGGACGTGCGAGTCTTTACCCTCGACCGTGATTTCAAGATCTATCGGCGGCATGGGCGACAGGTCATTCCACTGATTTTCCCGGATCCGGATTAAAGAGGCGCGTTGTCAATCAACCGGGTTTTGCCGATAAATACCGCCAGCGCCATTTGCGCGCCGCGCGTGACTTGGGCAATCGGCGTGAGGGTGTCCGGCTCGAAGAATTCGACGTAATCCAATCGCGCGCCGGGTTCGGTGGCAATCAACTTTTTTAATTTCGCCTTCAATTTGGCCGCGGGAACGGACGTGTGGTCCTTTACCGCGGCTTGCGCGGTTTGGATGGCGCGCCAGAGCACGGTGGCCTGCCGGCGCAGGTCGCCGGTCAAATAATGATTGCGCGAACTCATCGCCAGCCCGTCCGGTTCGCGCAAGGTGGGCGCGATGATGAGCTTCAGCGGAAAATTCAAGTCCGCCACCATGCGCCGGATGATGGCCGCCTGCTGGAAGTCTTTTTGACCAAAGACCGCCACGTCCGGCGAGACGATGTTGAATAACTTCGCCACGACTGTCGTTACCCCGCGAAAATGGGTGGGGCGCGCCGCGCCTTCCATGCTTTGCGCGAGCTTCCCCTCGACGACATAGGTGCTGAAATGGGTGGAACCGGCCCGCCTCACTTTCCGATCACTGCGGCGCGACGAACCCGCCGCATACATTTCCTTGTCGCCCGGCGCAAAGACGACGTCCACCCCCGCGGCGCGGCACAATTCCACATCGCGTTTCAAATTGCGCGGGTATCTGGAAAAATCTTCCGCCGGACCGAATTGCGTCGGATTCACGTAAATGCTCACGACGACCTGGCCGCTTTTGCCGACCGCCTGCCGCGCGCGCTGGACGAGGCTCAAATGGCCGGCGTGCAGACAGCCCATGGTGGGCACCAAACCGACACGGATACCCAGGTGCTTCCAGCGCACCGCGAGCTTTTGCATCGTGGCGACGGATGAAACAACTTTCACGCGGTCAAGTTAGCGGCGAAACACGGCCAATCAATGCAATAAACTTCGGACGCCGCTGGTTGGGCGCAACTCGATACTGCCACCGGAGCGCGGGTCTGTGACCCGCAGCCGTGTGGACGAAGCGAAGCGCGAACGAATGGAATCGGAGCACGTTGAAACGGTGGCCCTGCTGCGGCTCACAGAGCCGCGCTCCGCCAGCAGCCCGGTTCGTTGGTGGTGGTGTCAAATTGCGCCGCCACTGGTTCCGCAAAAAAATCACGCCGGAATCATCCGGCGTGGCCGACCTCGTCGGCGCCCATCCGCGGATTTGCGGCTAAGCCCGGAAATGGAGCGGCGCGCTGGCGGGCACATCATTGGCGCACGGCTGATTCGTGGGCGCGTCGGCCTCGCGGTCGGTCGGGCACACAATTTTATTCGCCAGCAGCCAGGATTCCACCTCTTCGCCGCTTACGTCGGCCAGCATCCGGCCGCTGATCTCGACGCAGGGGCTCAGCATCTGGCCGCTCTTCTCGATCATTTCCTGGCGCTGCAAGGGGTCGTTGATAATGTCGCGGTCCTCGAACGGCAGGTCGTACTTACGCAGCACAGCCCGCACGCCCTGGCTCCAGCCACAAGTCGGTTTCAAGTACGCAATGATTTTTGGTTTGCTCATGGTAACACTATTTTGCCTTTACGATGACAAAAAATGCCACAACTCGGCCGGGGGAGCAAATGTTTTAACGCCTGATCCGCGGCCGGGACTGCCGGGCTACACGCGCCGCTGCGAACGTCTTTGCCGTTGAAGCAATCGGCGGCGGTTTGTATTGTGCCACCCATGTTGCCACACCCCGGCGCCGCCGCGCCGAAGCGCGCAAACGAGCCCGCGCCGGCACTGCAAATGCCGGTGACCGCGCTTTGGGGCGTCGGTCCGGAGCGGGCGGCACAACTGGCGCGCTTGAATGTTCACACCGTCGAGGATTTGCTGCGGCACCGCCCGCGCCGCCACGAAGACCGGCGGCATTTTCGGAACGTGGCCGATTTGACCCGCGATGAACCGGCCACGGTGCGCGGGACCATCGTCGCGCAAGGGATCAAACGTTTCCGCAAAGGAACCAAGTCGGTATTTGAATTCATTCTGGAAGACGGCACCGGGCGGCTGCATTGCCGCTGGTGGAACCTGCCGTTCATGGAAAAATACTTCGCGGTCGGCGACGAGGTTTTCGTGTTTGGCCGGCTGGTGGAATCAAAACCGCGCACCATGGACCATCCCGAAACCGAAGTCGTCGAACGTGGCGTGGAAGGCTTCATCCACCTCAACCGGATTGTGCCGGTGTACCCACTTACCGAGGGTTTGCCGCAGCGCTGGTTGCGCGGACTAATCTGGCGAACACTGGAAAAATTCGGCCGGCAAATCGCCGAGCCCGGGTTTGGAGTTCCGCCTTCAGGCGGTACCCCCAACCCGCTGCCTTCGCATGCCGATGCGATCCGCCTGATTCATTTCCCGGAGGAGATGGCGGAGGTGGAAATGGCGCGGCGAAGACTGGCATTCGACGAATTCATTGGATGGCAATGGCAAATCCGGTTGCGCCGGGAAAAATTCGAGGCCGGCGCCAGGGCGTTGCCCTGCCGTGGCGACAATCATTTGATGAAACCGTTCCTGGCGGGCGTCGGTTTCAAACTGACGCCCGCCCAAACGAAGGTGCTCCGCGAAATTCGCGCGGACCTGGCCGGCGCGCATCCGATGCGGCGGCTGTTGCAAGGCGACGTGGGAGCCGGCAAAACGGTGGTGGCGGCCTGCACGGCGTTGATGGCGCTGGAGAGCGGATTCAATGCCGCCGTGATGGCGCCCACGGAGATTCTGGCCGAACAGCATTTCGTGAACTTCCGGCACTGGTTCGAACCACTCGGAATCAAGGTGGAGCTTCAAACCGGAAATCGAAAGACCATGGGCGACCAGCGGCCAGTGCCGCCGGCCACCTTGTTCCTGGGCACTCACGCGCTGTTGACGTCAGGCTTTGAACTACCGCGCCTCGGCCTGGTCATCATTGACGAACAACACAAGTTCGGGGTCACGCAACGCGAGCAACTGGTCCGTAAAGGGCACTACCCGCACTTGCTGGTAATGACGGCGACGCCGATCCCGCGCACGCTGGCGCTGACGCTTTACGGCGACCTCGAAGTTTCGGTGATTGACGAGCTGCCGGCGGGGCGCGGCCGCGTGAACACGTTTGTGCGGACGACGGACAAGCTGGGGAAAGTCTGGGAATTCATCCGGGGAAAAATCTCCGCCGGACGCCAGGCGTACGTCATTTACCCGCGCGTGGCGGAGGAGGACACAGCCAACGAGATCAAGGCGGTGACCCGGGAATTTGAAAACGTGCAGCGCTGCCTGGCACCGGCACGCGTCGGACTCTTGCACGGGCGGCTGCCGGGCCAAGCCAAGGAGTCGGTCATGGCGGCGTTTCGCGCGAACCAGCTCCAGGCGCTGGTGGCGACGGCGCTGGTGGAAGTGGGAGTGGACGTGCCGAATGCGACGGTGATGCTGATTGAAAATGCGGAGCGGTTTGGCCTGGCGCAGTTGCATCAATTGCGCGGGCGCATCGGGCGCGGCGCACACGAGAGTTTTTGCATTTTGATTTCCGACGCCAAAAACGAAGAGGCGCGAAGGCGATTGAAGATTTTGGAGGAGACGACGGACGGTTTTCGGGTGGCCGAGGCGGATTTGAAGTTGCGCGGCCCGGGCGAACTGCTGGGCCAGCAGCAAAGCGGCCTGCCCTCGTTCCGCTTCGCCAGCCTCGCGGACGATGGGGACTTGATCCGGCAAGCACGGGAAATAGTCCGGGCGGCCCATTTTGAACGTACGCCCGGCGCCGGCGTCAAATAACTTGTTCAAGCGGTTTCGTTTTGGTATAAGGAGAAATGCATGCGACTATGAAAACGATATGCTGTATCATCGCAGTGTGTGGACTCGTCGCCGCAACCCTCTTGTGTGGTTGCGGGAAGAAGTCATCCACGCCGCCCAACTTCCATCCGCCCCCGTTTCCTCCTCCCTTGACGAACGCGGAGCCGGCGGCACCGTCCACGAACGCTCCGGCGCCGTAGAGCCAGGCGTGGCAGGATAGCCAGCCGGAGGGATAAGCCCCGCCCGATACCATTCGGCGATATGGCGAAGGAACAGGGCGAGGCTGGCCGGCTGGCCGGCACACGGGTGCGGGGTTTTGCCGGCGGCGCATAATTAGACCCTTGACAACAGAAGCTAATCTGCTAATGTAAATTAGGTTGGCAAAAGTGAAAGGGAGTTATGCATCTGTTATTATTCACGCCCATACTGGCCACTGACGCGTGGGTGGCCCCGAGCGCGGCACTTTTTATTGTCGTGCTCACCCTCGCGGCCGTCCTGCGCCGTTGACAGCCCGGCAGGAGAAGTCAAGAACGCGTCGGCCGGTGTTACCCCGGCGGTACCCCTCGGCGGGCTCGGCGTATCCGGACATCCGTGTCCGGTGGTGGGTGGTTGTGCCCTATGCGCCGGGAACGGACTGGCGGCCCAAGTTTAATCTGTCCTCTGGTATTTCCTCACCAATTCGGTTAGATTCGCCGGCATGAAATTCGCCGTGTTGCTCCTCGCTGGTGCGGTGCTGGCTTTAACCGGTTGCAAAAAGGAATCTGCCGGGCCGTTATCCCCCACCAATTCTGCGTCCGCCTCGACCAACCACATCGGTTTCGTCACCGCGCCGGTGGATTACCTGAAGTCGGCGGTGCAAGCGGACCAATCCATGACCAAGACCATTGACGTGTCATATCTCAACGAGGCGCTCCAGCAATTCAACGTGCAGGAAGGGCATTACCCGAAAACCCTTCAGGAACTGGTGCCGAATTACGTCGGCAAACTTCCCGTGCCGCCCTACGGCTATAAATTGAACTACGATCCCGACAAAGGAGCCGTCACGGTGGCGCCGCAATGAGCGGTTCGGTCCGCGCCGTTTTTTAATCCCCATACCACCCGGGCATGGTTTTCCCACATCCGTATGAACTCGTTTAATCAATTCGCAATCAATTCTCCCCGCCGCGTCGTGATGCCGATCGCGGTTTATCCCGGCCTGGCCTTGACGAAGGCGCGCGTGTGCGACGTGGTCAGCAATTCGCAACGGCAAGTCGAGGCGGCGACCGCCCTGCACGAACGCTATCAGACGCCCATCGTGCTCTCCGCCATGGATTTGAGTGCGGAGGCGGAAGCGTTTGGCTGCACCATCCATCTCTCGGAAAACGAAGTGCCCTCGGTGACCGGTCGGCTGGTGACGAGCCTGGACCAGGCCCAACGCCTGGCCGTTCCCAAGCCGGGTGACCGCCGAACGGCCGTCCATCTCGAAGCTGTCCGGCGACTGCGCCAGTTGCCGGATAAACCCCTGGTGCTGGGTGGTTGTATCGGGCCGTTCTCATTGGCGGCCCGGCTCGTGGGGGTGAGCGAGGCGATGGAGTTGACCGTGACCGACCCTGACCTGATACATGCGGTGTTGGAAAAATGCACGGCATTTCTCAGCGATTACCTCCGCGCTTTTCGCGCCGTGGGTGCGGACGGGGTGATCATGGCCGAACCGGCAGCCGGACTGTTGTCGCCGCGCGGGATGGCGGCTTACTCGTCGGCCTACATCAAGACCATCGCGGCGGAACTGGAAGACGGAAACTTTGCCATCGTCTTGCACAACTGCGCGGCCAAACTGCTGCACTTGCCGGTGATTTTGGAGTCGGGCGTGAAGAGCTTCCATTTTGGCGCGCCGATGGACATCGTGGCCGCGTTGGCAAAAGCGCCTGCCGACGTGGTCTTGTGCGGCAACCTCGATCCCGCGGGCGTCTTCTGCCAATCGTCACCGGACGAAGTAAAGGCGCGCACGACCAGTCTGCTCGCCGCCACCGCCGGCCGTCGCAACTACGTTTTGTCATCCGGTTGCGACGTGCCACCCAACGCGCCGCTGGCCAACGTGGATGCGTTCTACGCGGCAGCGAAGCAATGGCAATAATTTCCGGAGTGCTACGGCAATTCGTGGCCGGGAATCGAGCAAGTCGGTTTTTCTCCAACGTTGCCAATGGTGTATTTGCCGCCCGCCGGACACCGGGGAAGGTTCCCATCCGCGTCCAGTTTGATGTACGGCTTGATATCGTCTTCCGCGACCGGCGTGCCGTTCGGTTTTCCCTTCTCCAAAGCCCATTCATTTTTCGCGGCGTCAATTTGACGGAGATTGTTAATGCAGGCGTAGCGTTGTTGGACTTCCAACGAGGCCGTCCCCCTGGCTTGGGCCGCCATATTCGGCAGGCGAGTCAGCGTGACGCCCGGTGGCACGGGATAACTAAAATCGTCGGCCGAAAGCGTCGGATTGATTTCGAGGTTGCGGGAAGTCGAGGTGATAACGCCGCGAATTTTCGCCATCGCCGGCGTCACCTGTTTCACCTGTGCCTTAATCGGGCCCAATTGTGCCGGCGGAACGCCGGGAAAGGCGGTGGCGAATAGTGAAAAAGCATCGTCAATGTCGGCGTCGCTGATGGCTCCACCCAGCGTGATTTGCCATTGCGTCGCCAGATAAGTGTTTTTGTCCACCCAGACTTTCACTTTTTGCCCGAGCACCCTCGCGGTGAGCGTGTAACAATTCTGGCCATTGACCGGTTCATCGTCGGTTTGCCCCAGGTCTTTGGCAATTTTTGTCAGTTGTGCCGGGTCCTCAAAAATACGTTGCAGCTTCTCCAATTGCTCCGCCGGGTTATTGGCCGGATCAAGGTCGGGAAGCTGCATGTACGTCGCGGGCATTACGCGGCGATGAGAGTCGCTGAATATGAATCTGCCTTGGTCGGATGACCAAAAAGCAAATGTGTTGGTCATTATTATCATGCGGTCAATTTTTGATTTCGCTTCGCCGGCGAAGTAATACCAGTTGGACTGCCCGCGCTTGACGGTAATTTCGGTCCAATTCGTTAATACCCGCGGCATGCCCGGTGGATGCCGGTTGGCGTTTTGCTTCGCACTGTCAGGCAAATTCGGAGTCACATCGGCGAGCGTGAGATTCGACAGACTGAGAAACACGCTAACCGTGCCGTCGGCCGTCACGCTGGTCAAATTGGTGTAAGCTGAACGCATCTTGCCTAAAATACTCAGGGCCTGAATGGCGGCGGCAGCGGTGGGCGCCTTCACTTGTGCCGCCGGATTGGCCTTCGGTTTGCCGGCACCCACATGATGCAGTGCGAATTCAACGCCGAAATATCCAATGGCTGCGACGACCAACGCCGCGGTCACAGTCAATACCATTTTCAACGCACCCGATTTCTGCCTCGGCGGCGTGCCGGCGCCGGGAAATCTTTGGCCCGCGGCCGCCGTGGCGGTGCTTTGGCGGGCACCCAAAGCCGATGGTGCGGCCCCCCGCGGTGGAGGTGGCGGAGCCGGCGCGGCGGTTGCGCCCGGCACGGGTGGAACGGTAATGGTCTGCTGGCACGCCGGGCAATTGATTTGCCTTCCAGAATAACCAGCATTGCAAAGGATATGCTGGCCGCAATTGGGGCAGGAGAATTTAAACTCTGGCATAACAATTTAATTTAGGCTCGCCGCCAAATTGCGCGGCGTCTGAATCACTGATATGCCAGCAGACTCCTTTTCCGCCTGGATTGCAAGCACCAGTTCGTCTTCGTAGAACCAGAGGCGCATCTTGAGGTGTAGCGCTTCCGGCTGTCTGCGAACGTCGTTATGCGCGTCGCTCTTTGATGGCGGCGAGAATCTCTGCCACCACTTCCGCCTTCGGCTTGGCGCCGAGATTGCCCTTGCCGTGAACACGCACGGAAACGTTTCCGGCCTCCATGTCGCGACCACCCACGACGAGCATCGTGTGCACCTTCGCCGTCTCGGCTTCCTGAATTTTGCCGTTGATTTTATTCGACGAAAAATCCGCTTCCACGCGCACGAAATTGGCGCGCAGCTCATTCACGATTTGCCTGGCGTAATTCACCAGCGGCTCTTCTTCGCCGATGGTCAGTACGCGCACCTGTTCGGGCGCGAGCCAGAGCGGGAAATTGCCCGCGTAATGCTCGATGAGGAAGCCGATGAACCGCTCGTGCGTGCCCAGCGGCGCACGATGGATGCACAACGGCGTCTTGTCCGTGTTGTCCTTGTCGCGATAGACCAGGCCGAAACGCTTGGGCACGGCAAAATCCACCTGGTTGGTCGCCAGCGTGAATTCGCGGCCGATGACGCTCCAGACCTGCACGTCAATCTTCGGGCCGTAAAAGGCCGCCTCGTTCGGCACCTCGACGTAAGGAATCTTCGAATCAATGAGGGTCTGGCGGACCATGTCTTCGGTTTGCTTCCAAAGCTCCGGTTCGTTGACGAACTTGGCGTTGTCGCCGGTCAGGCGCGACGGATCGTGGGTGCTGAAGCGCATGACGTATTTCTCGATGCCGAAAATCTTGAAATACTTCAAATACATCTCGTTCACCGCGTTGAACTCGCCGGCGAACTGCTCCGGGGTGCAATAAATGTGCGCGTCATTCATGTTGAGCGAGCGCACGCGCATGAGGCCGAACAACTCACCCGATTGCTCGTAGCGATAGCAGGTGCCATATTCGGCCAGGCGCAATGGCAAATCGCGGTAACTGCGCGGTTCTGCCGCAAAAATGCGGTGATGATGCGGGCAGTTCATGGCCTTGAGGTAATAACTTTCCGGCTCGCCAAGCTTTTTCAATTCCGGGCGCAACGCGGTCAATTCGTTGAACGCGGCGGCAATTTCCGCCGGCGCAACGCCGGTTTTAACGGCCTCTTCAACCAAAGTGAACTGTTCGGTATTCATCTTCAAATTTCTCCGGCTTCGCGCAATGCGGTTTGAACAATGTCTTCGTGAATCCAATAGCCTTCCTGCCGGAGCTTTTTGAGCGGAGCGGCAATTTCCCGCAACAGATTTGTCTTCTTGGCTTCGACGAGAATTCGCGCCGTCCCGACCGGCTGAAGGCCATAGACATCGCGGGCAACTTTGCGGGCTTTGCGTTCATCAATCAAAACAAGTTTTATATTCTGCTCGCGCGCAAGGTCAATGACTGCGGCTTCCCCGGCATCCAGCAAAGCCGACAGCAATGCATCCTTTTGTTTTGGCGCGGCAACGCGAATCCACCGCGCTTTCTGAAAATTCTCCAAGCCGGAAAATTTTAATCCGCCCTGAGTAATTTCCCTTTGCACCGCATCGGGAATTAAAACCTCGTCAAAAAGCGATTTGAGAATGTCCAGTTTGCCGAGAATTCCCAATGCGATCAGCGGGCCGGAATTGCAGACAATCCGGCTCACGACGGAAGCGGGTTGAATTCAGCACCGATTTCAGCCGCATCCCAAGCGACGGTCGGGACGTTCCACTGCGGGCAACTCAAGAGAAAAGCGACGCGCGACACGCCGGCCAGTTGCGCCGCCTGGCCGCTGGTCAGCCGGCCCATTTCAAACAGCTTCATCGCCAGCGCCATGCGCGCCTCGCCCTCGAACCGCTCGGCGCTGGAACCGGCGGCGGCGGGCCACGATTCGGGATATTCTATTTGCAACGCTTTCATGCCGTTAAAATAACCACTTTCAGCTTGGAACCAAAGGAAATTTGCCTCCGCCTGCCCTTTGCGTCTCCGCGCCTTTGCGTTGAATACCAGCCTGCCAGGCTTTCTTTAGGCAGACATCGGAGCGCGCGGACCAGTTCAACGCCGTTGCAGTCGCGCGGAATTTTCACGAAGCGATGCGCTTTTCCAGTTTTTCCCGTTCCTCGCGATGTTCATCCATTTCCATCGGCCGAATCATGAGTTCACCGCCTCGCAAAAACCGGTTCGTCGGCCCGTGCGTAAAATTTTTGGCCAACGCGGTCAATGTGTTCACGCAATGGCTGGTGGCGGATGGCGTCGTAAGCCTGCACGTCAAATGTGTAGGGTAGCGGCAATTCGTCCAGTTCGCCGGCAATGGCGGCAATCGTCGAAACGGACAGGCTTCCCCAAAGCGCAAGGTCCAGGTCGGAATAAGGCTGAAAATTTCCCTTGGCGCGCGAGCCGAAAATTTTCGCTTCCGTCACTTCAGCGTGCCGACGCAAGACAGCGCGGATCATTTCCTGTTCGGAATCTGTAAGTCCGCAAGAATTCATGTCTGGATTCACGCTCATAATGGTGGCGGGCTTCTTCAAAGCCAGCTATTTCAAAATTAAGCGCCGGACTTGCGTTCGGCAATCTTCTTCGCGTAGTCGAGCAGTTGACTCTCCAGTTCGGCAATGCGCCTTTCCAGTTTTTCCCGTTCTTCACGATGTTCATCCATTTCCATCGGCGGAAACATCGAATCCGCGTAAAGAATCGGCAGATGGCCGCTTGTTAAATACATTTTCTCGCGCGCAATGTGCGGTGTCTTCACGCGCACGTAGCCGGCTTGAAATTCCGTTTCCTTCGCCAGCTTTTCCAGTTCTTCCAGAATCGCCGTGCCCTTTGGAAGCCAGAGCGGCAAACCCGGTCCGACAAATTCAGTATCAATCGCAAACAGCCCCATCTCCCCGCCGATCTTGCGATGGTCGCGGCGCTTGGCCTCTTCGAGCATCTTGAAATATTCGTCGAGCTGCGTCTTGTTCTTGAAGGCCGTGCCGTAAATGCGTTGGAGCTGCGGATTTTTCTCGTCGCCCTTGTAATACGCGCTGGCCACGCTGGTGAGCTTGAACGCGCCGATGTTGCCGGTGCGCATCACGTGCGGCCCCGCGCACAGGTCAATGAAATCGCCGTTCTTGAAGTAGGTAATTTGCTCGCCTTCGGGAATGGCTTCCAGGTTGCCCAGCTTGAATTTGCTTGGATTGCCCGGCCGCTCGCCCAGCCCGCCCAGCCGTCCGCTCTCGGAATCTTTCAACGCCTGCTCGCGCGTGACGACGATTTTCTCAAACGGATGGTTCGCCTTGATCTCCTTTTTCATCTCCGCCTCGATCTGCGGAAAGTCCTCCGGCGAGATGCGATGCGGCAGGTCCACGTCGTAATAAAAGCCGGTTTCCACCGGCGGCCCGGCGGCAAATTGCGCCTCCGGCCACAGCCGCAGGATGGCCGTGGCCATGACATGGGCGCACGAATGCCGGAGGCGCTCCAGTTCGGTCATGCGGGCGCGGACATCAAGTGTTTTTCGTTCGTTTTCCATAAGGTCGAGAAGTTTAACCGCAGATGGACGCAGATAAACGCAGATACGACAACTTTGCCGTAGGCGATCAAATCTGGCACGAACTCGCCGACATGTTCGCTTTTGTAGAGCACCTCGAAGCGTCGTTGCTGATCAAATGCGATGCCTCGATGCTTGAACTCCACGACCAACGCGTTTTCGTAAAGCTTCTCGTTCAGTCCATGACCCAGCTCGTTCAACACCTCAAACGCGCAGCCGATGATGGCATGCGTTTCCTCTTTGCACGGGTAGGTCTCCACCTTTCCGACGTGCAAGTCAGGAAAATCGTTCAGGTTCATCTGCGGTTATTACGCCCTAGCAAATCACAATTTCACTCTTTTATAAAGCCCGAAAAGTGTAACCGCAGATGGACGCAGATAAACGCAGATTTTTGCGATGACGAAGCCATCATCTTGAGGGCGATACTAGAAAAGTGACTGCTCCTCGTGCCTCGCCCGCCAGGGAATTTGGTTTATCTGCGTTTATCTGCGTCCATCTGCGGTTGTTAATCGCGATTTCACTTCGCGGTTTTCCAAATCGCCAGCAGCCCGCCGAAGCCGCACACGAGCAAGGCGCTCACCGCAATGGCGCCGCTGTTGGCGTATTGCGGCAAAAATTCCAGCGCCGCCGCGCCAATGGCCGGACCCACGCAGTTGCCCAGGCCAATCGCCGCCTCGTGAATGCCGCCGTGCTCGCCGCGTGTGTCGCCCGCATCCATCGAATAAAACAGCGACGAATAATAAATCAGCCCGATGGCGCCGCCGAAAAAGATTTGCCCGGCGACGAGCACGGCAAGCGTTGGCGACATGAGGATGGCCGCAAAGGACGCAATCAACACCGCAAACGACACGCCCAGCCACCGAAACTTGTAATGCCACGCCGTCCAGTGCCAAAGCACGACAAACGCGCCCAGACGGACGAAGCACCAGAGCGTGCAGATGAATCCCGCGGCCATGGTGGACAGGTGGAACCTGGCCGCAATGCCGGGAATCACCGCGATGAGCGTCTGAATGCCAACATAGGCAAAGGGATTTGCCAGCCACGCCATGCGCAAAAATGCCCCGGCCCGGGGCGACGCGGGACGGTGCGGCACGGGCGGGGTGGCCGCGGAATTTTCCAGCGCTTCGCGCGCCAGGTCCGCCGCATGACGTTGCAGCCAGAAGGTCAGCGCCAGCATCCCCAGCACTATCGCCAGCGGCAGGGTGAAAATAATCTGGTATCCGAAGGTTTCAACCAGCGAACCACCGACGAAATACGCCACGGCCGCGGTCACCGCCCAAACGACGTTGTAAATTCCGACCACGCGCGGCAGACCGGCGGCGCTTTCGCCGTCGCTCACCAGTGCCTCGAGCGTCGGCCAGACGAAGCACGTGCCGATGGTTACAATCACGGCGGCGCCAATCTGGCCAATCGCAAAATTCAAGAACAGTCCGGCCAGGAGCGAGACCGCCATCAGGGCAAATCCAATCTTCAAGGCCGTGAAATAGCCCCGGCGTTGCGCGAATTTCCCCGTTTGCCACGCCGAGATGGCATAGACCAATCCGAGCGTGGCCGCGAGCGCCAGATTGCGTTTATTGTCGAATCCAAAATGGTCGCGCGTCAAAAAATAGAGGTAATAAAGGTAGGTGACGGTCGCGAAGGAATTCAGGCCTTCGAGCACAAAGCAGAAAAATTTGGTTTTATCGCGCGCGGTCATGGGGTGCGGGAAATCTCCAAGAGAAGCAGAACCTTCCCGTCGTGAACGACGAAAATAGCCACGGTAAAATCAATTTTTTCGTGAATGTGGGCCATAACAAAGTTGCCAGTTACAGGTTGAAAAGGTGCAAGTTGCGGGAACCTGCAACTTTTAACCTTCAACTGGCAACAGTTTCAATAGTCATACAGCCCGCTGTCGTGGGTGTAACCGCCACCGCCGGCGCCGCCTTCTTCGCCGCCCATGAAATCGCCGAGCAAGTCGCCCATGTCGGCTTCGATTTTTTCCGGGTCTTCGCCGGCTTCGAGGCGTTTGATGGCCACGTCCATCTCTTTGGGCATGCTGCCCGGCGGCATGAGGTCTTTCATTTTCTTCATCATGCGCGCCATGTGCCGCGGATTATTCTCATCCAGGTGCTCCATGTCGCGCTCCATCTCCGCCATGGCGCGGGCCACGCGCGGATCGTCGAAATCGGGCATGGGCGGTCCGCCATCCCCGCCTTCGGGTTGGGATGCCGGTTCCGTGAGCCGCTTGCTCATGGCGAAGCGGCTGACCTGCTTGGACATCTTTTTGTTGCCGCATTGGGGGCAGATCGGCAGGCGGTCGGGATTCACGCGCTTCGAAAGAAAGCTGAAAATCCGGCGGCATTTCGGACAGGCAAATTCGTAAATCGGCATAACGGATTTACGATTTACCATTTACGATTTGCGCGCCACAAAAAAATACGAGCCTGCGATTATTTTCACAGGCTCGTAATTCGTGTATCGTAAATCATAAATCACTTCATCCGGTCGAAATTCTTCTGGAGGATTTGCCAGTCTTGCAGGCCCTTGACCTTTTCCCGCGCGGCTTGGTTCACGCCGGCTTCCTTTTCGTTCTTGGTCGGCCGGTTGGCCTGGTAGAAAATGCCGAAATAACCCGGAAAATCCGCGCCGGCAAGCTGGTAGGCGGCCGCTTCGTCGCTCACGTCGTGGTCCTTGGGTATCTCCTTGAAAATACCGCCTTTGCGCGGATTCGCGGCGTCGAATGCGCCCTCGTAAAATTCCACACATTCGCTGAGGCATTCGACGAAACCAAAGCCGTCGTGCTCCATCGCCGCCTCCATCATCGCCAGGACGTGATTGGGATTGGTGGACGTGGTGCGCCCCACAAACGTGGCGCCCGCGGCGATGGCCTGCTTGATCGGGTTGATCGGATAATCCAGCGCGCCCCATTGGTCGGTCTTGCTCTTGAAACCCAGTGGCGACGTGGGCGAAGTCTGCTTTTTCGTCAAGCCATAGACCCAGTTGTCCATGACCACATAGGTAAGCTTTATGTTTTTGCGCGCCGCATGGTTGAAATGGTTGCCGCCGATGGAAAACGCGTCGCCGTCGCCGCCAAACACAAACACGTGCAGGTCGGGCCGCGACAGCGAAATGCCCGTGGCAAACGGCAGCGCCCGGCCATGAATGTAATGCACACCGTGCGCCTGCACAAAATACGGGAACCGGCTCGAGCAACCGATGCCGGCCACGCTCACGAACTGTTCATGCCCCAGTTTCCGCTTCTCGATGAGCTTGAAATACAGTGCCAGCACCGAGAAATCGCCGCAACCCGGACACCAAGTGGGATGATCCGCGGCGAGTTCCTTCTTGGTCAATCCCTTGCGTTCGACCGCGGCGGCCACCGTCTGCTGAGCCGCATTCGGCGCACGAATCTCTGCCATCGTTTCACTCATAACGTGTTTCAATCTTTAAGGTTAGACCGCCTGGGCGCTGTCACCGTTCGAGGACAGCTTAAGCTTCACCGCCGCCAGAATCTCCTTCACCTTCCACGTCAGGCCATCGGTCTTGGCGATGCTCCGAATGTGCGGGTCGGCGTAGCGGGCCCGCAGCACGGTGGCCAACTGGCCCTGGCCATAGATCCCTTCATCATTCATCTCAACTACGAAAACGTGATGGAATCCGGAAAACATGTTTTCGAGCCCGTTCGGCAGCGGATTGACGTGCTTGATGTGCAGCGCCGAAATGCTGTCGCCGGCTGCCCGGGCGCGGTCCACCGCCTCGCGAATCGGCCCTTGCGTCGAACCCCAGCCCACCAGCAAAACATTCCCTTCGGGCGGACCGTAAATCTTGGGCGCCGGCAAGGTGGCTGCCAGCGCCTGAAGTTTCTTGCGCCGCTTCGCCGTCATCGCCAGGTGCGTCTTGGGCGCGGCCGTGGGATGCCCCCATTCGTCGTGCTCCAACCCGGTGGCGATCGGATATCGGCCGCTGGCAATGCGCGTGCCCGGCGCGACGCGTGGCGCCACGCTGTCCGGCGCCGACAAATCATACGGTTTGAAGTCGGGAACGGTCGTCAAATCCGGCGAGATGTCCTGGCAAACTTTCGCCAGGTCCGGCTCGGAAAACGCCTCAATGCGCGTGGCGATGGCTTGATCGCTGAGAATGATCACCGGCACGTTGTATTTGCGGGCGATATTGACGGCCTCGATGGCCGTGTAAAAACAATCCTCCACATTCGCCGGCGCCAGCACCACGCGCGGCGCGTCGCCGTGCCCGCCGAAGCACGCGATGTTCAAATCCGATTGCTCCACGTTGGTCGGCAATCCGGTGGACGGGCCGCCGCGCTGAACGTCCACCACCACCAGCGGCACTTCCGCCATCACGCCCCACCCGATGCCTTCCGTTTTGAGCGAGATGCCCGGGCCGCTGGAACCGGTCACCGCCACGCGGCCCGCGTAGCTGGCCCCCAGTGCCATCGCGACCGACGCAATTTCATCCTCGCACTGGACAAACGTGCCGCCGTACTTGGGCAGCTCCCGCCGCAACAATTCCATTATGTCCGACCACGGCGTGATGGGGTAGCCGGCGCCAAACCGCACGCCGGCGGCTATCAGTCCGTAACCCAACGCCTCGTTCCCGTTCATGACCACCTGATGGCGTTCGCGTTTCTGGCTCTCGGTGAACTTGAACGTCTCCAACACGTCGCCGATCGAGTAAGCATACCCGGCGTGAAAGGCCGCCAGCGCGTTGCGCAGAACGCTCTCGTCCTTGCCGCCGAACCGTTCCCCGACCAACTTCTCCAGCTTCGGCACATTCAGGTCGAACATCCGTGCCAGCAGTCCCAGCACGTAAATGTTCTTGCCCTTGTCCTTGGCCGTGCCGCCAATCGCTTCCACCGTCAGGGTCGAAATCGGCACGCCCACGTGGCGGTAGTCCTTTTGCCACTCCGGCTTGGGCTGCACGTGGTCCGAATCATAAAGCACGATGCCCCCCTTCCGCAGCGAGCCGATGTGATCTTCGTAGGAATGCTGGTAAAACGCCAGCAACAGGTCGGCCTCGTCTCCCGCGCTCAACACTTCACCGGAACCCACCCGGACCTGGAAGATGGACGCGCCGCCCGAAATCGTCGCCGGAATGGTCATGAACGTCATCACCTCCTGCTCGCTGCGGCCGGCGAGCCGGGCCAGAAATCCACCGATGGCCTGAATGCCGTCCTGCGAATTGCCCGCCAGGCGGATCACCACCTCGTTGATGGCAGAAACCTTCGGCCCCCCGCTCGGGGAGGCGGCTGTCGCGTTTGTATCACTCATGAGAAATACATCAGTTAAAATTCACCGCGGCGCAAGGCGGGACGACCAGGCGGCCCGGCCCCATTGCACGCCTAACATAGGCACTAACGGCGATTGTGTCAAATTCTAATTCAAGTTTTATCTCATTGCACACCAATAAGTTATGAATGGATTGGACGTCGCGTTTTCACGCTTAATCAAACGATTAGTCGTGTTTATCTCCGCGGCGCCGCAGAATTATCCCGCGCCGGATCGCCGCCGGACGCCCCTGCGTTGGTGGCAAGCCGCCAGTCGCTCGACCAAGACTCGCGGGCCGCTGGCTGTCCCCTCTCCGCTCCCATTCTGATGGGAGGGGAGAGGGTCAGGGTGAGGTGAGGGCTCCTTTCCATTCGACGTTCGACGTTCGATGTTCGATGCCCGCCCCGACATCCGATGTCGGGGTTCGTGTTCCCCGGTTCATGGAAAGGGGTCAACGACAGAGTCAGATGAGCCCGTTGGCGGTTCAATGATCACAGCAATTCCGAATTACCCATTCTTCGGGTTGGCCGGCAGGCATTTTTTGCCGCTTTTGAGCTTAAATCCTGAGTTGAAGGCCGATTTCCCCTTTTAGGCTGAAATTTCTTTCTTCGGGGCT
>JBEKMW010000013.1:0-74989 GCA_049523455.1 Verrucomicrobiota bacterium
GCTCCAGCGATACCGGTGACCCTCTCAAGCTTATTCACTTCGATAATTCGAACGGAAATTATAATAACGGTGATAGCCAACAGATGTTCTTTTACTCAGACGTGAATGACGGCTCCTTGGCATACGATTACGGGCACTCACTATGGTCGAGTGCTAATAGCACTGAAATGTCGGACATACTGGCCAGTGCTGTGAAGATTAATGAAACCGTAGTGGGTGCCAACTACATCGCGTATTACACGCCAAACAGCACCCAAGCAGGTTATGTCCAGGGCGGGAACGGGAACACGATCGCCTACGATTTTGTCGAACCCGTGCCTGAGGTGAGCACGATTATCGCGGGCGCGCTGTTGGTGCTGCCATTTGGCGCGAGCACGCTGCGGATTCTGCGCCGGCGCTGGATGGCGTAACGGATTGAACCTGCAAAACGGGATTAAAAGCTATGAAAACAATCAACTTGATCGGATCGGCAGCCTTGGTGGCCGGCTTGCTTGCGGCATCTTCGGCTCAGGCCCAAATCACACTTACGTTCAATGAGAACGGACCCTATACTGGCTCTCCTTATGGCGTGCCTTCGGGATCAACTGGTACGATCCAGTATATTGCTTCAGCCGCGGACTATGCCGGAGGGAGCGGAGGCAGCACCACGGTTGTTTTGGGAGCGGACAAGGGTGATACCGAGCCGAATGGAGGCAACGCTGCGACGCTGGATTATTTGATCCCGGGCATGGCCAACGCAACCTGGTTTGAATATGGTTGGGTTGTAGTTTATGCGCCAGGCACATCAACTCCCGGCGCCAATGATGCAAACATTGTTGATCTTATTCATTTCGACAATTCCTCCGCTGGCCCTTCTTATACCTATGGCACCGGCGTAACAATAAATGGCGTCAAGAGTTCGACCACGTACGACGAGATGTTCTACTATTCGAAGGAAGGCAGCGGCAATCAGGCAAATTACTGGGTTAGTAGCAGTACTCTGTCATTGATACTGGCTGCGGCCAATACCGCATATGTTATGGAGAACGCTGACGGGAGCATCCTCTACGACCCTGCAAATTCTTCGTCCCCTGGCTATAATTTGAATAATCCTAACAATGGGTTCGGGAACAATGGTGCGTGGTCCGCCGCAACGACGCAATACGATTTTGACTTCCAAAGCGTCGTGGTGCCCGAGGCGAGCACGATTATTGCCGGTGTGCTTTTGGTGCTGCCATTCGGCGCGAGCACGCTGCGGATTTTGCGCCGTAATCGCATGGCTTAACCGTTGAGGAAGTCAGCGTTTTCAAATAGCCTGTTTGGCGATCAGGCCGGTTTGCAAAACCGGCCTGATTTTTTTAACCACGGATAAACCGGTATGTGTTTTGTCAACGGGAAGTTCTGGAAGATTTCTTTTTTGGGTGTAGGGTGAGTTCATGGTCGGGAGGATGGGGCTCTGCAGGAGCGCAACCTGAGCGCCCGTCCATGGTACCACGGAACCACGCCGGCCGTCTCCATCCCAAAATCCGGCTCGCCCGCCTCACCCCAAATTGCAAACGCCTTGATTCATTTGCGATTTGCGATTTGCCATCTACGAAACCGTCCTCACAATCCGCTTGACCCGCCATTCGCCGCCGCCATTGCCCGACTATCCCTGGAACAGGAGCGGTTGGAACGAGAACGCGAGAAAACCGAGGAAGAAGTGTTCGAGCAATTCCACCGCTGGGCCAGAAATTCCAAGGTGCGCGACTGCCTTTGTGAGAATTGGCACAGCCCGGAAGAGCGGGAACGCCACCTCCGCGAAATCTATGGCCTTGAGCCCAAATCGCCGGAAGAAGAGGCCGCGGACAAGGAACGCCGCATCCGCGAAACCTACCGCCGTAAGCCCAAAACGCCGGAAGAAGTGGCCGCGGACCAGCGACGTCGCATCCGCGAAATCTACGGACTCCCGCCGGAGCCACCGGAGGAACCGGCCCCGGACACGCCCGAGTCAAACTCGGTCAAACCAGGTCAAACCAGGTCAAACCAAAAAACCCAACCAACGCCTCATACCCATGCCAAAGACGCATAACAAATATAGATCAATGCCTTCGCGACATCCCAAAGATCCTCGTCGGTCGGTTGGCAACCGGCGTAAGCGGAAAACATTAACCGCAAAGAACGCAAAGAAGTCTTGTGAACCGTGGTCGCGTGGTCCCTCTTCAGCGTTCTCTGCGGTTAAAAGCTCACTTGGCAACAGTGGCGCATAATCGCACGAATTCCGGCACCAGTCCTAAAAGTGATAGATGGAGTCCTCTTCATGTAACTGATCTCCGACCTCCGACCTCGGTTTTCAGCGTTTCAGCATTTTAGCATTTTAGCGTTTTAGACTATTTCTGCTTTCTGCTTTCCCAATTTGTGCTTTTCTCCAGTGTCCCACTTGTGACTACAGATGTCCCAGCGTTGGATAGACCAAAAGGCGACAAAGGCGTAAATTCTCGTTCGAAGCTTAGGGGAGCTTCAGCGCAAAAGGGCCAAAGCAAAGTTTAGATCAACAAAACGGAATCGAAAAGAGCGAAGAGGCAAACAGGTGACACTGGCGCGAAGGATTGGGTTGCGGCTCGTTTAGTTGGAAGGTGTTTTGCGCAGTGGAAAAGAACAGAAAAACTAGGAAAATGAAAACAAATACGTTAATCGGATCGGCGGCCCTGATGGCCGGTTTGCTTGTGGCATCTTCGGCTCAGGCAACAGTCACATTGACATTCGATGAGAACGGCAACACGTCTGGCTACATTTCCGGCACTACGGGATATCTGTCTGATGGTGTCCAGTCGGACAATGAGCCGGAAGGAGTACTCAATGGCTATCAAATCCCTGTGGCGTCTGGTGTGGGTGGCAGCACGTTGGATTATCTTGGCCTGTATAGCGCCTTTGGCGGCGGGTATCCGCAGTTGGGCTGGGTCGCAATTTATGCCTATGGCACACCGAACAGCGATTATGGCACGACCACCGGCCTGCTAGACCTGATTCACTTCGATAATTCAATAGCGTATAACGGCAAGTTGTACGACCAGATGTTCTGGTACTCGACAGAAGGCAGCGGCAATCTGGCAGACCACATGCCTCCGTCGTCGGTGATAAGTGCGGTGCTTGCGTATCACTATCTTACCTCTGTGACGGAGAACGCCAATGGGCTTGCGTCTTACACGCCGCCGGGGGAATATAATGCTGGTTATAATTATGGCGGTACGACCCAGTACACATACGATTTCCAATCCGCTGTAATTCCCGTGCCCGAGGCGAGCACGATTATTGCGGGAACGCTGTTGGTGCTGCCGTTTGGTGCGAGTGCGTTGCGGATTCTGCGCCGTAATCGCATCGCGTAACACCGAAAACAAAAGCAGAAAGTTGGAAAGCGGAAAGCAGAAATAGGCGCTGCAAGGCTGTGGACTACAGGGCAATTGAAGGAAAGGCTAAAGGTTTGGCGATCAGGCCGGTTTGCAAGACCGGCCTGATCGTTTTGTAACTGTGGCGCATAATCGCACGAATTCCGGCACAAGTCCCAAAGGTGACAGGTGGATGTCCACTTCGTGCAATTGACCTGGGTTCGGGGCTGTCAGACGAGATGTCCAAGTTGTGACTACAGATGTCCCAGGATGGGATAGAACGATTGTCGCTTTTGTGCAAAATGGTGATTGTGATGCTTAAGGTTTTAGGAGAACAGACCGCCTGCGCGGCGGATTGAGTTGCGGCTCGTTCAGCCGGAGGCCGCTTTGCGCAGTGGAAAAGAACGGAAAAACTACGAATATGAAAACAAATACGTTAATCGGATCGGCGGCCTTGCTGGCCGGCTTGCTTGCCGCATCTTCGGCTCAGGCAACAGTCACATTGACATTCACTGAGAGCGGCGGCACATCCGCAAGCGGCGGTAGCGATCCTTATTCGGCCATTGGTTCTCCGACTGCCCAACCAGATACCGACACATCGGGTCAAAACGGGTACGTTGGTACAATTCCAGGGCCAATTAATCTTTCCACATTGGCTTTTGGTGCACCAACAAGTCTCTATGCAGGAGGATCGGATTCTTGGCCGAATTGGGGGTACGTTGCCATTTATGCCTACGGCACGCCGAATTCTGACTACGGAACCACAACTGGACTGCTCGATATCGTGCATTTCGATAACAGCGGCTCGTACAATGGCAATTCAACTGGCCAGCGACTGTTTTGGTACTCGGGCGAAGGCAGTGGCCAACTTGCCAACACCAGTTGGGCCAGCCTGCTTGCCAGCAGTGTCCTGACGCAAATTCTTCATTTTGCAGGTACTGCGGATATTACCGAACAAGCTAATGGGATCGCCGCTTATACGCCGAGCTCCTACGATAGCCCCGGTGCGCCTCTGAACACTACGGCACCCTACAACTACTACACCTTTGATTTCCAGTCTTCGGTGATTCCTGTGCCCGAGGCAAGCACGATCATTGCTGGCGCTTTGCTGCTCCTGCCGTTTGGTGCGAGCACGCTGCGGATTTTGCGCCGGCGCTGGATGGCGTAACGGATTGAACCTGCAAAGCGGGATTAAAAGCTATGAAAACAATCAACTTGATCGGTTCGGCAGCCTTGGTGGCCGGTTTGCTTGCGGCATCTTCGGCCCAGGCAACCGTCACACTTACGTTCACTGACAACGGAGTCTCAACTGGTCTTTCAGGGTATGTTGCTACGACAGCCATAGATGCCCGTTCAGTGACGTCGGGAACTATTACTGATATAAAGACGCTGGATTATGTGATGCAGTTGCCCTTGCCTGGTAGTAGTGCGTATCCATCTCAAGGTTGGGTTGCAATTTATGCCGCAAATGATCCCACGGACACGGGCGACCCCATTAAGCTTATCCACTTCGACAACTCGTGGGATACCACTGCAAACGGACCCCTACCCGCTGGAGTAACCACCGACAACCAGCAGCTTTTCTTCTACTCGGACGTGGATAACGGGAGTTTGGCATACGTCGATGGATCTGCACTTTGGTCAAGCGCTAATAGTAGCATATTGAATGCGATACTTGCTCTTCCCGCGACAGAACTCGCGAAAGTTAACGAGGGTGATGGACCCCTTGCCAATGTTACTTACTACTCGCCGACCAGCGGGCAACCAGGGTATGGTGTTGGTGGGGGAACATACGCGTACGAGTTCATTGACACGGTGCCCGAGGCCAGCACGATTATTGCAGGTGCGCTGTTGGTGCTGCCCTTTGGTGCAAGCACGCTGCGGATTCTGCGCCGTAATCGCATGGCGTAGCACAGAAAACAGAAAACAGAAAACATTAACCACAAAGAACGCAAAGAACACAAAGGAAGGACCACGGGACCACGGACCACGGACCATCTGACAGTGTTTCGGTATTTCGGTATTTCGGTGTTTCTTGAATCGCTTTCTGCTTTCCAATTTCTGCTTTTAATTTGGCTTCTTTCCGAATTTCTGCTTTGCTTTAGGCCGTGACCGCCTTGCGCTGGTTCGTCGCCCATACCAAGCCGCGACGGGAGAAGAAGCTGGCCGAGCATTGCCGCCGGCAGGGCATCGCCGCAACCCTCCCCTGCTATCGCTCCGCGCACAAGTATCGCGGCAAGACGGTAGTGTTCCAGAAGCCCCTGTTCCCGGGCTATGTGTTCCTGGAACTGGAGCCGCGGCAGAAGGAGTCTGTGCGCCAGAACGACCACCTGGCCAGGCTGCTGGAGGTGTTCGACCAGGAGACGTTTCGCCAACAATTGCACGACATCCTCCGCGCATTGGAGACGGACCTGGAAGTGCGCCTGTCGCCCACCATCGGCGAAGGCATGCGCGTGCGCATCAAGTCCGGCCCGTTGCAGGGCCTCGAAGGCCGGGTGGAACGGCGCGAGGGGATTACGATGGTGTTGCTGCGCCTGGACTTCATCAACCGCGCCGCCGCGGTCAGGATTGAGGCGGACCAGTTGATGGCGACCTGAAAAAAGCTGAAATGCTGAAATGCTAAAAAGCTGAAATTGGGAGGGCGGAGGTCGGCCAAATCAAAAGAAAGGCCGGCGGATGCCGGCCAAACCAAAAGCAGAAATTGAGAAAGCAGAAAGCAGAAATAGTCTAAAACGCTGAAAAGCTGAAATCAGTCAGGGACTCGTCACCGGCCTTCGCTTGGAAGCTACCGCCCAGCAGGCCTCGTCTCCTACGCTAACAATGACGGGTTTTTAGATGGAGTCTCGTTACCTCGTCTCCTACGGCGAGCTTTCACAGTCCGGTTTTTGCCTGGTCGAACAGTTTCTTTTCTTCCGGCAGCAGCAAGGTGGCTCGCGCGGTCCAATCCAGGTAAGCCCGCGCCCGCGCCTGGTCGCCGGTGGCTTTCAAGATCAGGCCGTAATAGCCCGCTCTGGCTGGGTCCTCAAGCTGCTGCGGGCTAAGCGATTTCATGAGTTTGAGCGCCTCGGCGTTTTTGCCCTGCTTGTAAAGCGAGAAGGCGTAGGTGGAGGCGTAGGACGCGTTGGTGGGCGCCTGTTGATAGACTTGGCGGGCCAGATCGTAGGGTCTGAGTTCCTGTGCGTCCAGGAGCATGGCCGTCATGGCCAGATCGTTTTTCATGTCGGTGTTCGACGGGTCCCTTTGGGATTCGAGGGTGAAAAGTTGCATGAGCGAGCGGGTTCGCCCGCCCACATAGAGCGCCCGCGTGAGCGACTGCACGGCCCATTGTTCGTTGGGATACCGGTTCACGATGCTCCAGAGGAGATCCTCGGTTTCGCTCTGCCAGTTCCATTGCGCCGCCAAACGGGTCAGCATGGCCAGGCTGGCCGGCTGATTGTTGGCGTCCCGCAAGGCCACCTCCCATTCGGCGCGCGAGGAATCGGTCATGCCCTGCCCCCGCAAGGCCCGGCTCAGGAAGGCGTGGCGGACGAAATCCAATTCGGCCCAATCCTGCGTTTGAATGGACGCCTGGAGCCCGCGCCAATCCTTTAACATCGTCCGATTCTCCGCCGCTAAAATCTCCACGGTCTGATTGGTCTGCATGTTCGGTGACAATGCTCCGAGCCATGCCACCGTATCCTGGGGCGAGATATTGGCCGTTTCCCACGTGGCGAGCTCGGAGATTTTGGCCGGCTCGTTCGCCGCCTCGCGTTGAAAGGCCGCCAGCGCGGGCCGGAATTCCGCGTTCCCGGTTTCCCGCAGCACTTCCAGGCGCAGGAGCCGGTCCACAAAGGCCGAGTTGGTTTGTTGGATCAATTGCTGCGACAACGCCAGCGCCTCACTGGTCTGCCCGTGGCGCAAGGCGTCCACGGCCAATTCCCGCAAGGCCTGGCAGCGCAGAAAGGCATTGGTGGGATTGGCACTGATCCGTTCCAGCATGATGCGCGCCTCGGCCTGGTCCAAATTATTGCTGCCGTGGAGGCGCACAATGGCCAGGTTCAATTGCACACTTTCATTATCCGGAGCCAGCCGGGCGGCTTCCACGAAGTGGGCTTCAGCCTGGGCGGGCAGGTTGGCGGCGCCGGCAATGGCCCCGGCGACATTGTGGTAAGCGACGGTGTTTTGGTCGGCGGCAGCCACGCCGGCCAAGGCGTTGGTCGCCACGGCGTAATCGTGCAACAGCATCGCGGTTTGCGCCAGGGCCAGGCGGTCGTCGAGCGAATGGGGATTGAGCTCGACCACCCGGCTCCACCACAGCAGCGCGCCGGGCGAGCGCGACGCTTGGGCAAACTCGGCCATCAATCGGGTGGCGTCCACGTTGCGCGGGTCCGACCGGAGCACCTGCTGCACGCACAGCGCGGCATTGCGTTCATCGTTTTTGGCTGCAAACTGGCGCGCCAGGCCCATCAAGTGGCTGCACTTCCAAATGGTGTAACTTCGATACCCTGCATAACCCGCCAACAAGACGGCAATGCAACACAATATGATGATGAATATTTTACGCATGTTTTTATTCGTTAGTTTTGACATTCATTTTACCCACAGGAACCGCAGCCGTCTTCAAATCGCCGGCCGGGTCCAGATCACGATATTCAAAGCGCCACTCGCTCAAATGGAGATGGTGTTGGGCGGCCAGTTCCTGGATCGCCGCCCGCACTTCAGGTCCCAACGTAGCGGTGATGATAATTCCGCTTATCCGATGGCGCGGAACGAGCTGCGGCAAATCGCGCAAGCCGCCCAGCACCCGATAGCCATGCACCCAGTTGAAATGCAGCGACGGCTCGTCGTCAATCAGCCCGACAATGGTGCGGTTGTCAAAACTCCGCGAGTCGTTGAAACCGCGTTCCCGGAGAAAGAGCTGGCAACGCCCACCCGCTCCGTACAGCACGACGCGCTCACTTCCGGCATTGGGCTCGCCGGTGGACTTCAAGTACAGGACGATTTCCTCGATGCAGCGATAGAACACCCTTACGCCGATGATGGCGCCATGGCCGAGCGCACCGATGACGAGCACGCGCAGAAGCCAATTCCAGGCGTTGGAGGGATCGATCAAGAGGGCGATTCCCAGGCTGAGTAGCAGCCCGCCTTGCAGCGTGAACACCAACATCAACACGTCGAGCACGCGCGCGCGGGTCCAGACGGTCACGTAGGTGCGTGACAACGCCAGCAGCGAGAACGTGGGCGTGACCCAGACCGGCAGGTCCAGAAACCATCGGTGCCAGAATTCCGCCTTGGACGGTTCGAAAATCCACATGGCAACGGCCAGGGACGCGCCCAGGCACACCATGTCCCAGACGGGGTAAGCCAGCGATTTGAGCTGGGCATGAGTGGGACGGCGCAGGCCCGATAACAGCATCTTTCCCGTATCACGCAATTCGATGACCGCCATCCGGCGCAGGAGCACATAGACAGCCGCCAGCAAGGCCAGCAGGAAGAATCCGAATGCGTGCGATTGAAAGGTTACCATCAGCAACCCAAACACCACCAGCCCGGCGTTGATGATGCACAGCACCGTCGCGACGCGGCGGGTGCTTAAACCCATCTTCAGCAGCCGGTGGTGCAAATGGTCCACGTCCGGCCGCATAATTCCAATGGACACGCCGTTCCCACCCGGGGCGCCACTATTCATTGCGCGCCGGACCGAGCGGCGCCAGATGGCCAGCAAGGTATCGTAGATCGGCACGCCCAACACCAGCATGGGAATAGCCAGCGACAGGAAAAACGTGCTCTTGGTGCAGGATTGGAGAGAAACCACTCCCAGGACCAATCCGATAAACATGCTGCCCGTGTCGCCCAGGAAAATTGTGGCGGGATGGAAATTATAGCGCAGGAAAGCCAGACATGCCCCGGCCAGAGCCACCAGCACCATGGTATTGCCGGGAAGGTGTCCCAGGACCAGGACGCCACACAAGCCGGTGGCGGCGATGATGGCCAGCCCCGACGCCAGCCCATCCAGTCCGTCAATCAGGTTGAAAGCGTTGATGATAGCCACGATCCACAGCACCACCAGCAGGCAGTCAAGAACCGGTGGCAGGGGCCATCCAAAGAGACTGCCGAAGCGCGTGCCTGAAAGACAGATAAGCGCTGCGGCGATAACTTGTCCTCCCAGTTTCTGCCACGGTCTCAATCCCCGGACATCATCCACAATACCGACGGCCAACAAGACCAGCGCTGCCGGCGCAAAACCCAGCCACCAATGGAAATCGAGGCCACCGGAGCGTGTGCCACCGGGGAAGGCCAGCACGAGCAGGCAGGCGGCATTCACTCCCAAAACCACAGCCAGGCCGCCGCCACGGGCGGTCGGATGTTTGTGCGGCCGGCGTTCGCTCGGCAAGTCCACGACCCCAAACCGGCAGGCCAGTTCCCGGACCAACGGCGTCAACAGGTAGGTCACCACCAGTGCCGTCAGAAACGCCGCAAGGTATCTGTCCAAATTACCGAACATGTTTTATGCTGACTCCAACACTTCGGCCAGTCGCGGCAACAACGCTTCTTTGGAGAATTTCTCCACGAGCCCTCCCGTTTCCCCCCCATTTCTGCTTTCTGCTTTCCCAATTTCGGTTTTGTTTTTGGCGGCCACGATGTGTTCAACCACCCGGTCAACTTCCCCGTGTTGCGCCGACGCAACAGGCAGTTCGCCGTCGAGCGCCTGAAGGATTTCGGAAATGTGACTGGGTTGCGGACCAATGTAGAGCAGCGGTGAACCCACCCGCAGGATGTTGTAGATTTTGCACGGATGAACAATGCCGACGAAGGGATTTCCCATGACGACCAGGTGCAGATCGGCGGCCGACAACATCCCCGCCAGTTGAGACATCGGCTGATACGGCAGGCAAAGGATCCTGGACAGTGAGTGCTCATCGGCGAAGCGCTTGACCGGCGCGAATTGGCTCCCACCGCCGACGAAAAGAAACGCAATCTCCCGGTTTCCCGCCAATGCCTTCGCGGCGTTCAGGACCGTATCCAGCGGATGACAGGGGCTGTGGTTGCCCGCATACATGACGACAAATTTGCCGTCCAACCCGTGGCGCTGGCGAAATTTGGCCCGGCCTTCGGGATCAAACTGAACCTGCGAATCATGCGACCACGGCGGAATGATCGCGATGCTTTTGGCATCGAGGCCTTTATCCAGAAGGCGCTGTTGCATGAAGCGGTCGAGCACAACGATTTTTGCGGCATGGCGCAGGCTGAAAACGGAACAACGCTCCAGCCAGCGCGCAGCGAACGAATCGCGTCTGAGCCAGCCCGCAGCCAGGGCTTCGTCGGGATTCAGGTCCATGATCCAGTAACAGAAACGGCTGCCGCGCAGACGCGCAAACCACGCCCCGATGAATGAAATCAGCGGCGGCGAGGTCATGGCGACCACCAGATCCTGCCTGGGCAGCCAGAGCAGGTTCCAGCAGCAGGAGCAGAGAAAACTGGCAAAGTCGGCGGCGCGCCGCCATTTGGCGCGTTTCCCGAATCCGGCGACCCAGACACGGCGGACGCGGATGCCCCGCCAGGTTTCGCGCCGGGGGAAAACCTTATCCGGGCTGTCATAGGCGCGCCGGCTGGTGACGACCGTGACCTCATGGCCGCGTTCCCCCAAGTGCAGTGCCAATTCCGTCAGATGTTGGCCACTGGAAACCACATCCGGGTAAAAGGTCTGATTGAGAAGCAAAATGCGCACTTGAAGTTAAAAGCAGAGGTCGGAGGTCAGAGGTCGGAGGTCGGTGTTTCAGTGAACCGGTGTTTCGGTGTTTCAGCGTTTCAGTGTTTCAGCATTTCAGCGTTTTACTTCAATGAGCTTGTCCAGCTCGCGGGCGAGGGCCTGCTTTGCCTGCTCCGGATCATTCATGCCCACAATGACAAATTCCAAAACCTTCTGGCCCTTGTCGCCACGGCCTTCCCAGATCGCCCGAATCAGGTTAAACCGGCCGGACTCATGGGTTACATAGGCGCCGGTCTGGGCGCCGGCTTCCCAGCGGCAATGAAAGACCTGGGCTATCCCGTTGCCGGTTTGAAACCGGTAGCTGCGGATGGGCAACTCCACCCCGTGCACGTTCATCATGGTCAAATCCGGGCCGGAGAGGAGTTTATAGCCTGTGGCCGTGAGACAAATCTCCGGGGTGTGCCTTTTGGCGAGGTAACCAGCCACCCGGCCCGGCAACCAACTGAAGTACGACGCGTCCCATTGCGTTCCATCGGATTCAGTCCAATCGGCTTGCCTGCCTTCGTCGAACCGCAGCAAATAGCGCGTCTTGGCGTCTATGGGCACTTCCTTTAAAGACGGATTGTCCCGGGGAAAAGTCAGGGTCCACGACGGGCCGGGCTTCAGGTGCGCCTCGCGGGAGCGATACCAAACCTGGACGCCGGCTTCCACGAGGCACAACCAGGCGAGCAGGGCCAGGGAAAAACTGGAGACCACGGACCACGGACCACGGACTACGGGACTACTGACTGCGGGACTACTGACCTCTGACCTCTGCTTTTCAGACGGTCCCGTAGTCTCGTTGTCTCGTTGTCCTGTCGTCCTTGAACTGCTTTCTGCTTTCTTCAACCCCACCGCCAAGCCCCAAAGAGTGAGGGTGCAAAGGATGGCTATGGTGACTCCGGCGGGGTCGTGGTAATCGGCAATGGCGGCGACCCCTTTTTTCGCCGCGATCAGCGTCAGCAACGACATGCGGCAGACATTGAACGCAATGGAAAACGCAAATCCGAGCGGCACCAGCAGCCAGCGGCGCCCGGTGCTCAACCGGTAAAATTCACCGAGAAACAGAGAAATCATCAAACTGCTTTGAAACGAGCGGATGCCACTGCAAGCTTCATCAATGCCCACCCATCCGCTGCCGACCTCGATGACGTTGCCGTGGGCGACTGCCGGCACGTCGAGCCATCCGAGCAACTCAACCACGATCGCTGCGCTGGCGCGCGTCAACTCTTGAATGAGTGGAATTTCGAAGATCGTCGGCCAGGGAATGGCGACAAAGAAGAAGCAAATCGGAAACGCCAATTGCTTCAGCCAACGTCGCCCCAAGCAGAGGTAAATGGCACAGAGCGTCAACCCAATGGCAATGACTCCGAGCGACCATTGAATGGGCCGCCATTCCGGGACGGCGGCTTCCACCAAACGGGTCGGCAAATAAAGGAAGGCCAGGGAAAAAGCTAAAATAGTGAAAAGCTGAAAAGCTGAAATCCGGCTGCTGACCACGGACCACGCACCACGGACCGCGGAGCTACTGACCACGGGACTACTGACCACGGACCTCTGATCTCCGACCTCTGAAAAGCCGTGCCAGCGGCGGACGAGCAGGCCGAGGCAAAGGAAGGGAACCAGCAGGCCGTAGCCATATTGCGGATCGGTCGTCCACTCCAGGCGCAGGTTGTTGATCAGCCTGAACCAGAGGTAGGCGAGCGGCAAGAGGACGATAAACCATCTCATAAAGCGGAAATTGGGAAAGCAGAAAGCAGAAATAGGCCGAAACGCTGAAAAGCTAATATGCTGACATGCTAAGATCCTGAAAAGCTGACATTCTAAAAGAATCGCTCCGGCTCCTGCCGCCAGTTCACATTGCTTTACCTTCCGTAGATGCGCGCCCTGCGTTCGGCGGTCATGGGCGTGGCCGGGCGGGTTTGCAACAGCAATGCCTCCAATTCATCCGCGTTGCGGAAGCTCGCGCCTTCGGGGCCTTGGCCCCGGGTGACGGCATCCAGCAACGCCAGCGCCTGGTGAATGACCTCGCTTTTGTTCGAGGCGCGTCCAGCGCGGATTTGCCGCTGAATGATCGTTTCGTAGTAATCAGTGCGCGTGTAACCCATACCCTCACTGTAAACTATTGGCAAATGCTGTCAATCTCCTGAAAAACTAAAATCCGACCTCTGACCTCTGACCTCCGCTTTTCAGCGTTTCAGTGTTTCAGCTTTTTCGGTGATGGTGCGTGGGCGCAAAAACACTGCCGGGTTGCCGCCATAAATGCCAAAAGGTTCCAGATTTTTGGTCGCCGCCGAGCAAGCACTAAGCACGGCATGAGTGCCAACCGTAACGCCAGGGCCCACCCAGGCTCCAGCGCCAATCCAGACGCCGTCATCCACGATGATTGGCTTGGTGATCAAATCGAATGTGGCAAGCTGATAGTTATGGTTGCCCGTGCAAAGAAAGGCGCGTTGCGAGATACATACGTTGCTCCCAATCGTGATACGCTCCAGGTTCAGCAGCCAGCACTCCTCCCCCAACCAGACATGGTCGCCAATCGTTAGCTTCCATGGAAACGTAATCTTTACCTGCGGCTTGATGGTCACGTTCCGTCCAATCCGTGCGCCGAAGGCGCGCAGCGTCACGCGCTTGAGCGCCGAGAAGCTGAATGGGCACAATCGAAACAGGAGGAGGCTGGCGATGAGCCAGAGGCCTTCCTTGATCGGCCCTGCGCCACGGTTGAAGCTGCCGGTGGAATATTTGGAAAGGTCAAGGGGCACAGGAAAAACAGAGGTCAGAAGTCGGAGGTCAGAGGTCGGAAACGGAAACGGCCACCTCACCCCGGCCCTCTCCCCCAGAGGTGGAGAGGGAGTGAGGTCGGAGGTCGGTGTTTCAGCTTGGCAGTCTTTTACGATTTGACGTCGTCGGGTCTTGAGGCGTTTCCGGCTAGCCACTCGTACACCCTGCACATGCGGACCGCGATGGCCGGCCAGGTGTAATATTGTTTCACCAGATCCTGTCCCCGTTGTCCCATGGCCTTTCTTTCGGCATCGGAGAGTTTCAGGATTTGGCGGAGTCCCTGTTCGACGGCAGTAGCCTGGGGTGAAATTTCAATGGCGGCTCCCGATTTTGCGAGCTCTGGAAAATTGCACTCCGGAGTGAGCAAGACCGGCAGGCCGGCGGCGGCGGCTTCGAGAATCGCCACGCTGAACCCTTCGCTGAACGAGGGAAGCACAAACGCGCTCGCGGCGGCCAGCACTTGTCGCTTGTCCCTCCCCTGCAACGGGCCCAGGAAGAGAACACTTTTCTCCAAAGCATATTCTTTCACGCGGGCCTTTAATTCCATTTCGTAAGCCGGCTGGCCGGCTCCGGCAATGAGCAGGCGCCAATCCTTGCAATCGCCCGCTACCGCCTGCCACGCCTGCAACAGATTTACCAATCCCTTCTTGGCATGGAGGCGGGACAGAAACAAGACACCCCGGCGACCGGCCAATTCCGGGTATCGGTCAACGATCTCCGTCGTCGGCGGATTTTCGATTTCCGGCATATCCACTCCATTGGGAATAATGGCAATCGGATTCTTCAGCCCATAACGGCGAAAATGATCGGCTTCCGCCTCGCACAGGGCGTGCAGGCAATCGGCTTCCCGGAGATTTCTGTCTTCGAACAGCCACGCCGCGATTTTCTTCTTCAGGCGCGAATGCTCCAAGGCCCACGGTTCAAGCATGCCGTGGGGTGAAATGACCAGCGGGTAACGTCCCTTGACCGCGCATTTCCGGGCCGCCGTACCCGGATGCATCCATAATCCATGACTATGGATGATACCGCCGGGACGAATATGCGCCCGCAATTGAGCAGTCAACCCGGGTGAAAATCCAATGGCTTTGGGTCCCCAAATCCTTCCGGCGACCACCGGCACATGATTACCGGTGCAATCCTGGTCGGTCCATTGATCCTTTAGGCCATGGATGGAGCACGGGAAACCCCGGCGACTGGTCTCTCGCGCCAGCGCCCAAACGACCGGCGGGATGCCGCCGCCCTGGCGCGAAAGCCATGACGTAACGTGGACCACACTGGTAGTTGAACTTCCCATTTAATCAATGTTTCAGTGCTTCGGTGAAACCGGCCCACCGGCTCACCGGTTCACCGGTCCACCGGCCCACCGGCCCACCGAAACACCGGCTCACCGGTCCACCGGCCCACCGAAACACCGCCCCACCGAAACACCGCCCCACGCGGCCATCAGTCTGCCTGCGTCCGGCACACCACAGCCGTTTCTGAACGCGATCGCCAGCATGATATCCAATCGCCGTTGCGCGGAATCATCCGGCAGGAAATGCGCTCGAAACTTCGCAAGCTGGGCAGCGGGATCGCGCGGAACTTTGCCGACGGTGAAAGACATGAAAAAGCCAACGGCATCCGTCAAGACGGGAGCATCCGGATGGCTTAATTCCCAGTCGAACAGCCAGGTGCAGGAGCCATCAGTGACCATGTTTGACAGCGCCAAGTCACCGTGAGCCCGGCACACTTCCGCCCCGGAAGCCAGCAAGCGGGTCAATTCCTCATGAAAGTCCCGATGCTCCGGGCGAAGACTTTGGATATATTCGGTCCACCATGACAGCCCGGTGATTTCGTCCCTGGTCATTCGTCTGCGGAGTCCGCAATACTCCGCGGTTAATACGGAAGTGCCCCAATCCTGTTTCAGCAAAGGCGGGCGTGCTTCAGTCGGCAGCGGTTGAACGACCAGATAGCTCGCCGGGCCGAAGTGATCGTGCCTTATTAACTGCGGCACGCGGAGCTGCCGGAAGGTCAGCTTGCTCAATGCTGCCAGGGCCTCGGCCTGTGCCGCTAAGCGGGGCCGGTCCTCCGGTCGCAACGCCAGTTTGACAAAGGCAAATGAACGCAAATGCTCGTCGAGCAGGTGAACATAGAAACGACGGCGCCAGGGTTCCGATGGCCAGCTTACGATAGGATGCGCTATGCGCCGGCCAAGATGTTCTTCGAGTTCCCGTTGCCAGGATTTAAAGTCAAAATTTAAGGCCGGCTCTATTGGTCCGGCGCGCCGCCTGGCCAGCAGCCGGGACCCGCCCGTTCGGATGGCCGCTGAAAGCAACGTGCGGTAAAGCTGCCGTTTGGGCGTAAACGGTTGGAATTTTTCCAGACCGGCCCGCAACAATGCCTTCGATTTTTCCGGAACGGCCAGCACATCCCTGCCTTGGTAGCGAAAAACGAGAAAATTGTGGTCATCTTCGCCGGTACCTGCTGCGCGGCCATCAACCTGCTTGCCCGAATCATCCGTTGGCTGGCTCCGGAACCCGTGAACGAGAGCGGAGACGGAAAAATTGTCAACCAAACCCGGATTCGGCGCGGCTGTTCGCAACGCCGTGTCCACTGCCTGCCGCAAGCCGTCCGCAAACCGCGCCGGGCCCCAGTTGGCGATGATCTCACGGCTCTTGGAGCCAAAAGCTGAAATGCTGAAACGCTGAAACGCTGAAATACGAAGCATCAGCGAGGCAAGCTGTTCGACGTTGAACGGATCAAAGGTGAATCCATTAACGCCATCTTTTACCAGGTCCCTGGCGCAACCGCAGCGGTTGGAAACCAGCACGGGCAGGCCGGCGGCCATCGCTTCGTTCACCACCAGGCCCCATTGCTCGGTCGAGCTGGCATGGACGAAAGCGGAAGCCATACCGTAGTAGGCTGGTAGTTCATCGTATTGCTTGAAGCCGGGCAAGTGCACGAAGTGCTCCAAGCCAAGCGAAGATCGAAGATCGAAGATGGAAGATTGGAGCGGGCCGTCGCCCAATAGGACCAGGGACCACGGCACCACCAGACCACTGACCACCGGACCACCGACCTCTGACCTCTGCCTCTCAGACGGTCCCGTAGTCTCGTAGTCTCGTTGTCCCGTAGTCCTTGAACCGCTTGCCGCCCTCTTCCGATACAGCGCATACGCTTGGATCAATCGCGTAAGGTTCTTCTTCTCGACGAACCGCGCGCTCGCCAGAAAGTATTTGTCCGGCAACCCATACTGAACGCGGACCTCCGACCTCTGCCTTTCAGACGGACCCGTAGTCTCGTTGTCTCGTTGTCCCGTAGTCCTTGAACCGCTTTCTACTTTTCCTTCCACGCCCTCTTCCTTCTTCCTTTTCACTTCATCCGCTCCGGCGGCGAAATGGGCGTTGTCCACGGCGTCATAGCCCAAAAAAATCCGTTCCTGTGGCAAGCCTAGCTGCTGCAAGTATTCCGCGTGGGGAGATCCGCCGACCAGACCTGTCGAGCACAAGCGCACCACGCGCCGCTTCAATGCTTCTTTCCACCATTTACGCTCATCATCCCACGCCGTCGTCTCAGACATGACCACGACCGGGACATGGCGAGCCATGCACCAACGCATGGCGGCCAGGGAACAGCGGTCGTACCATCCGGGAACGGCTACGACTTGTGGAGCAAGCTGGTCCAAGGCCTCGCCGACACGCTTGAAGATGCGGTTGGCCGGCAACTCATTGACCGGGGTCCCGGAAAACAGCGTCAACCGGTCGAACCCATCGGAACCTTCCACCAAGTCCCAGGCATAGGTGAGATCCACGTTCGAGAACTCCACCGCGGTCACGCGCAACCGTGAACCGGCGGCCTTGAGCCGCGCGTAATGATACGGGCCAATCCGGTAAAACAGCACAGCCACGTGTGGGACATTAACCATTTGAAAAGCACTCTAACTTAAGAATACCGCACAGAAGGAAACGAAGGCAACGAAACTGCCGCAGCCTTTGTTCGTTGGCTCGAACCCCGAAAGCTTTCGGGGCTGTTAAATTTTTATCCGTGTTCATCTGCGTATATGTGTGCGCAGTAGGGTTGAATAGTGTTGAGCAGTGTTGATGCTGGCCAATAGCGCCCATAAGTGCCCACAAGTGCCCATGAGCGTTTATCTGCGTTAATCTGCGTTTGTCTTTCAGTCTCCATCTACGGCCGGATCGGCCAGCCTCCGCCCTGAGGTTGGTTACGGCCGCCGGTTCCGTCTTCATCAGACTTCGACGCGACATGTCGCTTTGGCGCGGCAATTCAGCACGGATGGCGTGGGGGAGACGGGCGATTTTTCCGTTTCTTGTTGTCATAAACCCCATTGAAACACGGTTGGGGGTTTATGAATAGGCGACGGTCGCGCATTATGTACGATTCCTTTTCGACCATATTTTCGGCCCTCACGGGAACGCTGCTTCAGCTTTTCAGCGTTTCAGCGTTTCGGACGCCTCGCACCCCCCGCCTGGGCCAGGCGCGTTGGATAACCGTGAACCTGGGTCGGCGGAGCAAACCATAGCCGGGCCTTGGCGAGACTGCCGAAGGTTGACCGCTGACTACCGGACCACGGACCACCGGACTACTGACCACCGGACTACTGATCACGGACCTCCGACTTCCGGGCGCTGGCGAGCGATGGCGCTCGACCCACCACACCAGCAGCGCGCCGAAGGCAAAGGGATAAAGGGTGATGAGCGTGATGTCGCGGCCCAGGTTGAAGGTGAGAATCATTCCCAGCGCATACAGCGGCAGACGGCCAAACTTCTGGATGTTCAGGTCCAGGCGCGCGAGGATGGCCACCCAGAAAGCCATGAGCAGCGCGGCAAAGGCCGGTCCGAGGATGCGCCCGAAATTCACGACGCCCTGGCCAATCATGCCGGTGGAGATGGTGGCATAAGCGCCGGCCGCGCCCGCTTGGCCCGTTCCTTGTCCGCGGGCGATGGCGTAATCAATCCCAATCAGGGGTTTTCCGGGCCAGAACCGGCGGGGAATGGGATTCACGAGTTCGGCAAAATAGCGCGCGCCCCAATTGGGTTTGTAGGTTCCCTCCACTATGAAGGTGTTGACCCAGCACAACTCCTCAAACATGTTCAAGCCCTCGTGGTGGACCCGGGCATTCTCATGCACGCTGAATCCCTTTGTCTTGAGGGCTTCGACGACGCTCATGCTGGAACGGTTGGCGATGACAAATCCCATCCAGGCGTTGACCAGCACGAAACAACCGGCGAGCACCGCGAACCGTTTCCACATTCCGCCGCGCATTCGCAAAAACACCCAGCTCAACAGACCGGGGACGACGACGGCCAGCATCGAATTACGGACACGGGAAAAAATGAAAAAGGGCCAGGACAGGAGACAACAGAGCAGCGCCAGCCAGCGAATCCGGCGATTGGTGGAGAGCGCGGCCACCACGCCGAACAGGCCGGCAATCAGCAATTGCAGGTATAAGGCCACGATGGAGAGAAAATCAAAACCTGTGCCGACGCGCCCGTGACCCCAGGGGTTGGCCTGGTACCCAAGGAACGGGAAGAAGAAGTAGAGAACCGCACTCTGGAGTCGGATAACGGCGATGATGCAGAGGATGAGCCAGATGGAGGCGCATCCATAAAACAAGCGGGTCAACTGCCTCTGAAACCCCGGCTGGCCGACGCCGAATTTGAACAATTGCAAGACGCCGCTGGTCCCGCGAAGATACCGCCTGTTGAGCCAGCGATGAAGCGCCGGGGCGGCCAGCAGAAACACCGTCAGGAACCAGGCCACCTGCCACCAAGCGCTTTGGAGGATGCCCGGTTCGAACACCTTGGCATGATAATCGGCATAATCATTGTAAAACGCGTCACCGACGTACCACGCGGCAATCGTCCCCAACACCGCCAGGGTCGGCAGGCCGGTGCCGTCGCGCAGATGCCGGACGGCCCAGACGGCGCCGAGAGCGAGCACGGCGATGACTGCCCAGAAGGCGAGAGGGAGGATGGAGAGGGTTGAGGACATGGGACCAAAAAGGTGCAGAGAGGAGAGAGGAGAGGGGAGAGAGGAGTCACCAAACAGAGAGAAGGGCGAAGATGGGAGAAAGCAAACTCGCCAGCTTCCATTTGCGGGATTCGGTGGAGCGGATGAGACCAGCCATGATCTGCCCGGCGCTTACCGCGTTTTCGCGGAGTTCCACGGCGTCCGCCGCCAATGTGGGATAATTGTGAATTTCAAACGTCATCGGCGGTTTCAATGGTTGCATTTCTTCTCTCCTCTCTTCCCTCTTCCCTCTTCTGCTCCACCAACTTGCGCAGATTCTCTCCCAGCGTTTCCAATGTGAACTGGCGGGACTTGGCCAGCGCGGCCTCCCATTGCGCGGACAATAAGTCCGGTTCGGTGAAATAACGGCGGATGGTGCCGGCCAAAGCCCCGGCATCCCGCGGCGGAACGACGAACCCATCCACGCCGTCACTGACGATTTGCCCGCAGCAAGGCGTGGCGATGACCGGCAGACCGTGCGCCATGGCCTCCAATTGGGTGATGGCAAACCCATCCGATAACGTCGGCAACACGAACAAATCCGCCTTGCAATACCACTCGGGCGCTTCGCGGGGGCTGACCGGCCCGTGGAAGGTCATATTTTTGGGCGCGGATGCCACTGCGGCCGGCAGAATTCCGATTCGGCCAACGATATCGAAACGAATCCTCTCCGGTTCGAGCATCCGGGCCGCTTCCATCAGGTAGTGGATGCCTTTGCGGACGTTGACTTGGGCGAGGAACAGAACGCGGAGCGGTGCTTCGGTATTTCGGTGCTTCGGTGTTGTAGTGTTTCGGTGCTTTAGTGTTTCAGATTTCAGCGTTTCAGCTTTCAGATTTTCAGCGTTTTGCTCAAACGCCAGCGGCACGACGACGAGCTTGTGCGATGGCACGCCTTGTTTCATGAGGGCTTTGCGGCTCCACTCAGAATTGACTACGATGCGGTCAGCGAGCTCCCATTCGCGGCGGTTGCGGTCGTAATAGGCCGCCGGAAACATTGGCGGCGGACCAGCCAGTTGCGGGAAGCGGGCCATCTCTTCCGCCACCAATTCGAACTCCGCCGCACCCGGATCAATCTGATCCAGTATCGTCAAGATGCCGCGCTTCTTTTCCGCCACGAGCATTTCCAGGCTGGCGTAGGAATAACCGAAGAAAGCGTCATGGGGCGGCAGGTTGAGCCGGGCGACGGCGGCGGCAAAGGCGGCATCGGTGTGAAGGTACGCCTCGTGACTGCGTCCCTGGGCCGTCAGCCGGCGCACGCGCCATTTCCAGAACAAGCTGCGGACGGGAAAAGCATGGACCAGGTCGTCCGGGAGGCCGTCGGCGTGAGCCGCCAAGGCCGCGCGGCTGCGGCCGGCGAAATGCTGAAACGCTGAAACGCTGAAACGCTGAAATAATTTCTGCTTTCTGCTTTCCCCATTTCTGCTTTCGTATCCAAACCCATACCAATCGGTGACCAGGGCGGCGAGCATGCCATGCTGGTGCAGGGCGCGTGGCACGGCGTAATGTTCGCGCGCGCCGATTTGGGAAACAACGATTTTCACGTCGTATGAAAATGGACCACGGGACTACGGACGTCTTAAAAAGCTACAATGCTAACATTCTGAGACGCTAACATACTGAAATACTGAAACACCGCCCACTGACCACCGGACCACTGACCACGGGACTACTGACCTCCGACCTCCCCTCTTCTATATGCCATCTCCGCCCTCCGGCCTTCCTGCCGGGCCGTCGTCTCTCCCTGCCGGTTCAGAGCTTCCGGCCTGCCCGCCACAACTGCTGCCTGCCGGGCCACAACTGCTGCGCGAAGGCGGGAGCGAAGGCGGGAGCGGAGGCCGGTAACGAGATTCTGACTTAAGAATACCGAGCAGAATGAGACCAAGGCGACGAAAGTGCTCCCGGTCTTTGTCATCTGCGTCGGCTTCGTTTAAACTTGGATCCGTGTTCATACGTGTTCAGATCCCCTGGCATCGGATGTCGGGTTCTGTGGTTAATAATTGCTCGAGGTCTGCAGTCCGTAGTCTTGTGGTCTTGCTGTCCGTGGTCGCATTTCAGCATTTCAGTATTTCAGCTTTTTACAATGCCTCGTCGTCCTCTTGTCCGGTTGTCTCGTAGTGCTGTAGTCCTGTAGTTGTCATGGTCCTGGCACAATCACCCGTACATTGGTTGGCGGAGTGGGCCCATTCGGGGAAAGACTCATCCACACGCCATTCGTCCACATTGCTACCAAGGATTGACCGCTGGGAACATTAACCGGGCCTATGGTGAGGGCGCTGTTCAAATAGACCGGAATTGTGGCTGAACTCGAGTTGTCATTCTGAATGAGGATCTGCGCTCCCGGAGGTATCTGGCTAGCGTTGGTATCCACCAAGGCATAAACCGTTCCGGCATGAAAAGAATAGATTACTTCAAATCTCGAACCGTTCGCATAACTGATGCCATTCGTGACTCCGTTAAGATCACAGATTGACGAGAAGTAAATGTTATTAATGCTATCTAACACATAAAAAGCGCTGTTACCCACGCCGGATTTGACAGAAGCTCTGCAATTTCCATTAAGTGGGTCGGAATTTGTTGTGACAGTGTTTTTAAATAGATTCACATTAGTATAGTAACCACCAAAATTAATCAAAAGCGCGACGTTTCCTCCGGTACCCGGCCCAACGATATTATTACTGCATATTTGGACACCTTCTACGCGGTATAGGTCGTTTACATTGGTAACGCTACCACCACCCAGCTCAATTACTGTTTCTGGGTTGTAAAATGTATTGCCGGCAACTACAATATTGCTGTTTTCGAATGTTCCCTGAGCCCCGACACAACTTATGACGATACTTTGCGAATAGAGGTTGGGGTTAAAAAATTGATTGCTAATTATGAATACATTATCGGCGGGTGTTGTTTCAATGCCGTTATAACCATTGCCGCTCAGATAAAATGTATTGTTTTGCATCACAAACGGCGGGTTGTTTCCTTTGCCGCCATTGATGGCAAAAGTATTGCCGGTGGTGTTGGTGACGAGATTATTTTGGAAGTAGGACGTGTTGGTCGAGTATCTCTGATAATATTCGGCTACCTGGAATAGATTGGAATACAAGCAATGTGAGGCGTTGAGTGATGGATAATAATTGATTGCGGTGGCGTTGCCGTCGGCAAATGTGCAATTTATGATCTCTTGATTCCCGTTGGTGCTTCCGTCGAGGCTCTTGACCATTTCTCCGCGCCAATGGGTGAACATGACATTTGTCCAGGTCGCGTGCGTAAAGGTATTGCCTTGCCCCATTGCTACAATGGCATCCGAAGTTCCGTCCCAGCCCGACCCGTCAACGGGATTTGCCGGGTAACCGTGCTCGGACGTATTTCCCTGCTGGACGCCGCCGTCCATTGTCAGATTCTCGATGCTGAAAGGATAGTCATTGGTAATCGGCAAATAAAATTCAAACAGAAAGCCGCGCCACACGGCGTTACTGGTGCCCGAGACATTTGGGACTGTCCATGCGCCTTTACCGAGTAGCACGGTGTTGGTCATACCCGCGCCGACAAAATGAATCCCGCCCCGCTGTATCCAAACAGAGGCATATCCGTAAGCGGAACCGTTGGACGAAGGCATTAGCAAGTATTTGCCAGAAGGAATGTTAATTGTGTCGTTCGTTCCATTACACGCAGCGATTGCCAGAGCGAAAGCCGGCGCGTTATCGTGTCCGTAGGTGGCGAAGGTGTTGGTCCGTGTCGCTTGGTCAAACTGCGAAACGTAGATATTTGTGCCATTGACGACATTTGTGATGGTGGCAACCATGTCTTGATTGCCATTCGTATTGTTGCCATGGCTGTCGACCCCGGAAGTCTGCAACCCTGCCCCGAAAATCTCAATTGACTCGCCAATGGCGCTGGCCGGCATCTGGTTCGTGGTAGTGACGACCACAGAATTGCTCGTGGTACTGACATAAAACTGGACAGCATCCCCGACCGCGCCAAAATTTGTGACATTCAATGTCCCTTGCGCGTGGCTGGAAAGCGCGATCAACGACCCCCATCCAACTGCCATCGTCAGAAGCAGTTTCTTCAAATCTCCCGGATTAATTCCGAAGCGAGCCATAATTGTGAACGGGCACTATTTCTTCGTAAAGCACGCGGCACGCCACAGTGCGGAGTCACCGGCCACTTTTCACTTCAGCCGCAGCCAGGTGCGGTAACGGGGCCAGGGAATCGGGGTTCGCTTATTCAGGCAATAGGGAATGCCCGCGATGGCTTGCCGCCACCAAACCGGCTCGCGAATGACCCAACTCATCCCCCGTTTGCAGGCGAAGCGAAATTGCGAGAAAACCCGGTAGGCGGCCAGGACCAAGACCTGTGGAAACGGGCAGCGAATCAGCGTGCTCCAGAATTCATTGCGCGAATGGCGATGATGATTTCTCATTTCACTCCGCGTCTGACCAGACCAATGGTGACGGATTGTCACGACCGGAGAAAACAGCACTTCGTAGCCAGCGCCAACACATTGCAAGGCATAGTCCGGCTCCTCATACATGTGGAAGAATTTGGGGTCAAAGCCGGGCAATTGGAGGTAAATCGAACGGCGCAGCACCGCGCCGGAGTTGGCGAAGGAACGGGTCGCACGTTCGGGTCCGAAATCTGTTTGCGTGAGTGTTTCCGGGTATTCATCCGTGCGCTGAGGGAAATGCAAAACGGCCAAGGAGGGGCGGAGAGAGAAGATGGAAGAGAGAAGATGGAGACAATCCAGTTGCTCCGGGTAACTGTCATCGTCCAGCGCAAGCACGAGGTCGCCTTTTGCTTCCCGCATCATCCGATCACGCGAAGCCACTGAACCTTGACTCACCTCATTCACGATCACTTTCGCGTCTCCCATTTCCGATTTCACCATTTGGACTGTGTCATCCGTGCAACCATCCGCAGTGATAAGGACTTCGTACGGTGGCGGATTCAACTGCCGCAGTGCTCGGCAGGTGCGGCGTAACTCCGCCGAACGGTTTCTCGTGGTGATCATTACCGAGAGGTTCACGCAACATGCCGGTGAGGATTGTACGTTATCGCCGAGGACCATTTTTGTGCCGGCTTTTCCACCCAGCGATAAAGTGCGCTTGCTGCCACGAGCGATACCCCAAGCCCGACAAGCAAAAGCAGCAACTGGCTCCGCCAACTCGAGGCAATTCGCATCCCAAGATTGATGGTCTTCACTCCTGTTGGGTTGTGGATTAAATACAAAGAGTAAGAAATTCTGCCAAAGAACTGAGTAATCGCATTGGTGGAATTGATGAAGAGAATGGCGCACGCGGTCGCCAAGCCCACCGTGGCATCAGCCCATCCTAAACTCGCCCAAGCGGCCGCCGAGAGAAGGAACATCAGTCCCATAAACTCCCATTTGCCCACCACGCCACAATGCCAATGGAACGCCGTCATCCCCAACATGAAAAGGAAAATCCAATGGAAAACAAAAGGCCGGGCGCTTGCCGGAGAAAAAATGACCGCCAGTCCGCCAAAGCCGGCAAAAACCGTATAGCGCAGCCAACGCCTGCGACTGGCAATCAGCGGAAACAGCAAGCCAACCAACAGGTAATACTGAAATTCTATGCCGAGCGTCCAGAATACCGGGTTGACCCAGTTATCCTTAAAGAAGGAATTCAGATACGCGAAGTGAAGCAGCACCTGGCTAACCGATACATGATACGCCGGCCCTCTAAACCCGGGAGCCATTGCGCACAAGTAGCCCAATGGAATGATCAGGCAAATTGCTGCCAAATACGGTGGATCCAGCCGGATCATTCGTTTCGCCACAAAAGTCCCGTAACTCCGAAGCCCATAACTGGCTTTAAACAACGAATAAGGGATGATGAACCCAGAAATAACGAAAAAGACCTGAACGCCAATGCCCCCCCATGATCCGGAAGCCCGGACAAAGCTTCCCTCTGGAAAAGATAAGGTTAAATGGCGATAGCACACGGAGAGTGATGCTATCCCGCGTAGCACATCAACCGAATAGAGTCGTTGAGCAGGCTTGCTGAGGTTTGGTACCTTGACTGACATTAAGCGTTCACGATTCCCAAATTGACACAGGTCGGCTGCGCCGCAATTCCGGCACCCGGTTCCGCGTGGTGATCATGACGGAAACGGTCATGCAGCATCATTGGGCGATGCAGAGACAATCAGTTTCTAACATTTTGACTTCGTAGCCAAATCGTTCCATAATCGCCTTTGCGGCCGATTCATCCTGTTTGGATAAATGTTTTCTCTCAAAGATAACGATCTTGGGGCGTATGACCGAAAAATTGAATTGTTGCAGAATAGAATAGTCATGCCCCTCGGCGTCAATGTGCAATAAATCCACTTTGCGAACTTCGTTTCGGACCAATAGACTCGCGACTGACAGACAGTCCACGGTCGTTTCCCTGATCGCTCCGCGCATTTCTGGCAGAAGATGTTTCTCAACATGGGCGCGATCAAGGCTGGCCACACCACGAAGCCAGACTGGAAGCGGCTGTCCCTTTGAATCGGTCGCCTTCTCATCCACAAAGTACATGGTGGTTTTACCGTCTTTCATAGCGATTGCCGCCTGTTCAATCATAAACCGACCCGTTTTCTCATAATTCGCCGAGAGCATGTTCGCATATTGTGGGATCGGTTCGACCAAGAGACCGCGATACCGACCGTCATTCAGCAGGAAGTCGGCAAGCGGATCACTTTCAACGCCGTCGTTCGCGCCAATTTTCAAGACGAACACCTCATCAAAATTGCGAAAGGCTTGTTCAACGCGAAAACGCAGACCGGGACGAAAAATGCAGTAAATTCGTCTAACCGCACTGTGGATAAGTGGAAATCTCCTTAACAACTTGGAGGTGTTCAGAGCAAAGGAAGAAGAATTCATATTTGAATAAGGTTTGGCAGAAATGGTTATTGATCCTCACATTTTTGCGGCGTAACGCTTCAGCCTGCGCCTCAACTTGACTAATAAAACGTTACGTTCCTCATTCAAGATTGCGAGCCACGCACCCAGATTGCCATGCCGTCGCCGATGGTGCTCCAGCCGGGCAATAGTAAACGGGCGCGAATAGGCCTTGCGGTCAAACAGGAAGGGCTTGCGCCAGCAAAAATGGGCTACGCGCGGTCGGCGAATGGCTTTCGGAAAATGCCAACCCGCACCCGCGCAATCCCTGACCAATTCATCTTTGCCGTGAAACGCCCAAAGGTGCTGTAAATCGGTAACGGCAGTTTTGATTTCGCCGCGCTGCGTTTTTGCGTGGACCAAGTAATTTAACTGGCCCTGGTCTCCTGCCTCGCATGTTCCCCAAGAGCGCACTCGCACCCATTCCTCAAAAGAGAACACATTGCGGCGGCATGCGTAGACGCCGGAAGAAAAGTAGGCATGGCCACGCCAGTCAAAGGACGGATCAAACTGACGCAATCGTTCCGCATCAAAGTAAAAATGTTTCAGCCAGGAAGGAATTGTGCTGGCGTCATGAGGAATGGAAACCTCATTCCAAAAAATTTGAAAGTCCAAGTCGTGGCGCACGTACGAGGTGAAGTCTCCCCAGACAATTGCATCCGAATCCATGAACACATAATGCTCAAATGGTCCTTCCCACATTGCGGCCATTTTCGCATGAAAGTTTCGCATCATCAGCTCTTTCATTTTCGTGGATGGCAAATCCACAATGGGCAGCAAAATGAGCTTGTATTCTTTGACAAGGTCGGAAACACCAAAATCCTCGTCCACAATCAGACAAATTGGCACGCCTGGACAAAAATGTCGCATGGACGCGAGCGTTGCTTGCACCAGGATTTTATCCCCAGGGTGGCAACTGGTCACAAAACCAAAAGGAGCCTGCACGTTCATGCCTTGGCAAATGACTCGACGGAAGCAGGAGGACTCATGACGGGCACGCCTTTAACCCGCTTCAGCCAGCCACGAGAGTAGCCAGTGAACAGAAAACGGTCCTTGAGGGTTTTTTTATAGCCGACCCGCGCCTTGCAAGTCTTAGGGAATTTGCGGGATGACGCGGCGTGCCATGAGCGGAAATCTTTCATCGCCGTCCGGTCCAGCACCGAACGCCATAGGCCATATTGAGGGTGCACAAACTCGCCCAGGAAATCCCACGGCTTGGGATAATCCACAAAATGCACCAGCCTGTTGATCTTACCGTAGGGCTGTTTGAGGAAGGGCCAGTTCTTGCGCATGTTGGCAATGCAGTTGAATCGCTCATCCAACTGAATGGCACTGCCATGCAATACCACATTCAGTGCGGACTGGTCCCAATAATGCGGATGATGTTTTGCAAGATATTCCATCGCCCTTTCCGTAACCCGTTGCCGCCGCCATTCCGCCACGTTTACCAAGATAACGCCGGAATTAAAGTAGGGTTCCGCCGGGCTGTTGCCCAATCGCACGGCTACAACCCGATCCGCTGCACCGGCGAGCGGAGCTTCCGGCACCAAGCCGGCGGGTGCCGGGCCCAAATCGGAGGTGTTTAGTTCACTCAGGTCCACATCGCACAAGGTATCGGCATCCACATACAGGAAACGCTCCACGTCCAATGCTTTTGGCACCATCAACCGATAGTAAGCGGCCCAACTGCCGTTCAAGCACGGAAAACCTGTGAACAACGCCGCCTCAACCCGACGCAACTCCAAAGCGAAGGGCTTGTTGAGTGATGCCAGCGTTTTTTTCAGCAATCCCAGGTCGGTTGCATCCAATTCATCGCTGAAAAGAAGGAAGCGCGTTTGCGCCACCGCCGGACTGATGCGTTCCAACAACGAGAACGCCGCCACATGGAGTCCCGGCAGGGCGCTCCTGTCGGCGCAAAAGACGAAATGGGCTGGCTCACTCATTTTTCAGATCATTAACCCAGAGCCTCGCGGTAGAGGTTCAAATACCGTTCCGCCATCTGTTCCGCCGAAAAAGTTTGCCGCACCCAGTCGGCTGCCCGACTTCCCATTGTCGGTAAACTGCCATCCGTCGCTGCTGCGCAAATACTTTCAGCCATTTTTTTTGTGTCGGGAAAGGGTATCAGACTTCCGGTCACGCCGTTTTGAATCGCGTCTCGCAATCCTCCTACATCAAATGCCCAGACCGGGGCGCCGCATGCCTGCGCTTCGGTTGCCACCTGGCCGAATGTTTCCATCCTCGAAGTCATGACAAATACGTCTGTGGCCGAATATACCAAGCTTTGGAGTATTGGTGAAGACAGCCGCCCTAAACTGTGCACCTTGACCCGCGGGCTCCCCGCCGCCGAAAGACCATCACCAAAAACAAGGGCATCCACCGCACCGCGCCAGCCCGCCACTTTTTCAGCTACCTCAAGAAATCGGTTGAACCCCTTGTTCTCGTCCGTGAGTGCCGCCGCCCCAAAGCCGAGAACAAACCGGTCCTGCGCAATTCCTAACAGCCGTTTCGCTTCGGCCTTTTCATGGCGGACGAATTCACGAACATTCAAAGCCGGGTGAATCGTCACAATCTTTTTTGCTCCGCGAAACAAGGCAGATTTTGTAATCAGGCTTGTGGTAAAGGCGCTGTTGCCAACGGCAAATATTCGCCGGCCTTCCAACGCGTGGGCTCGGCGTTTCCACTCTCGGGCCGCCACAAACCGGTTGAAGGGAGATTTTAACAAGGGACAGCAGCGGCACCCGCTTTCAAGTTGCCCACAGCCGAAATCTATAAAGCATCCACCCGCCAAGGGACTCACGTCGTGGATCGTCCACACGATGGGGACCTGCTTGGGGATTCTGTTGAGGAAACTCGGTAAATCCAGCCAGCGACTGACCCAATGCAAATGAATCACGTCAGCCGAATAATCTACTGCAGGCGGCGGCGTTGCTCTATGCTGACGGCAACGACCGAAATACGACGGGGCATCGGGGACCATCGCCCAAGTCTCAAAGCGCTGCCGGATCCGCTCGCGCTGACGATCCAGCCAGCCCTGGCAATATTCCAGACGTTGCGCCTCTGGCAGTTGCAGGTTCCCCCTCCGGTACCGAATGCGACTATCGTGGCCCATGACACGCAGAGCATCGTGGAGGCGCAACATCAATGTAGCCGAGCCGCCATCAGCAAAAGTGTTGTAATGGGAGACGCGCACAAGGAGTCAAGCAGGCGACTGTTGCTCAGTGGCAATTGCCCGGCGCGTTGCTTGGATGGGTTGCGCTTGAATTATATCCGGGTTGAAATCCGTTTGCGCCGCTTGGCGGGCGGCGGCGGCAAGGCGTTCCAGTTCGCCTGGGACCGCTGCTAGGTTTTCCAGAGCGTTGCGAAGGATGGTTGGAATTCGGGGACCGGAAAAGTGCCGGACGATTTCCAGGCTTTTGTCGGCGGAACCGCTTTCTACCACAATCATCTCCCAATGTGGTGCGGCCTGGGCAGGCACCGAGCGGATGGTTTCCGCAATGTGATGTTCCTTGTTGTAAATGGCGGTGATTATGCTTACGTGTGGCAAGTTTAGCTCCTTTCATTCGTTGACGCTTTGGTGCGTAGAATTATCAAAGTCGTCGATCTATTCCTGTAAGCATTGTCGAAAGTTCATCAGCCGGGCTTCTCATTGATTTGTATGCCGCCTCGAATCTCTCAACCACACGCGGCCAGATGAAATTTTCCGACGCCTTCCGGCTTGCCTGACCGAGTTTGCGGCATCTTTCCGGCGAATTCAGTAGTTCAAACAGGCCCGCCGCCAGCTCGTCAATCTCAAGCTCAACATGGTTTTTCGAAGCGCCTTGACGGCCAAGCAAAAGACCAGCTCGGCCATGGTCTAACAATTCTTCCAGCACCGGCAGGCGGCGCGCCACCACGGGCTTCGCGTAACGCCCCGCCTCCATATAGACCAAACCGAACGACTCGCCCACTGACGGAACACATAGGCATGAACAAGCCGACAAAGCATCGTTTTTCATCTGCTCCGGCACAAAGTCGAGATCAAGCAAGCCTGGCATCGGAGGGATCTTCCCGTTTCTGTCGCCAGGCCCCATGCACACCAGCGAGACTTCGGGCATCTTCTGGCGCAATTGTCTGAACGCCGCTGTAACCAGCGGATAGCCTTTGTCCGGATCTTTGCGGCCGATAAACAAAATGAAAGGACCGGCAACACCCGTTGCGTTACGAAATCGCTCTGCGCAACCGTCGGTGCGATCTTCAATGCCATTTCCCACCACGTCCACCGGAATCTTCGGGTAGCGCGATTCAAAATAGCCGCGCTCAAATTTCGTATGAACCAGAAGCCGATCTGCGCGTCGGAACAAGAAGTGATCGCGATAGGCGTCACCGGCCTGATCCGGATGACAGGTGGGCTGGACTAGAAAGGGCACGCCGTGAAAGCGGGCAGCGCGTTCGGCGGCGAACCCCATTAGCGCCGTGGATTGGCCTATGTGGTGAACAAGTTCCGCGCCGCGAAATGCTTCTTGCGCCGAACGGCCTGCGAGCCACTCATAAAGGCGAACCCCCAGCGCGGTAAATTGGCGGTGCTCAACGCACCGGGACAAAAACCAGTTCAAGAGCCGCCCATGGGGAGGCAGGCAGAGCGGGCGAGTGGTCACGCCGTTGATACAGGTGTCCCCGCTTTTCTCATTTTGATAAAGATAACCGCAGCCTTGTGGCAGAAAAGAGTAGAATCGGGTAATCAACATTACCTCATGACCCCGTCGCTGCAACGCAAGGCACAGCTGCTCGGCGTGGCTTTGAAGTCCGCCCGTTCCGGGCTTGAACATCCAAAGACTGATTGCAATTTTCAAATTGATTCTCCAGATTTTTCACTTTGCAAGATCCGCCTGCGCATACCCCCTATACTGAAACGCAATTTCCGAAGCCCAAAAATCGCGCTGGACAGAATGGTCCCCACGTTGTGATCAGCCTGCGTACGGTTCAGGGTGCGGTCAGGCATGGGCCAGATTCTCCGCTTCTCCGTAATTGCGTTAAAGTGCACGTGGCTCAGAATGTCCTGGCCGCTCCTGACACGTAATGTCGTCCAAAACTCACACTCTTCGTCGTTCATTGGCTTGGTTTCCAGCAACGGATAGACTTCGTGTTCGACGGTTACGACTCGCTTTTGCAATCCTTGCCAATAGCCTCTCCACCCATTTTGACAATGGTGCCGATCAATGGACTCCGCCAACCGTTGACCCTCCGCTTGTCGCCGGCTTGGGTTGAAAACTAGTTGCACGGCCATTTCCGTATATTCATTCATGTTCGCCGGCTGCGATACTTGCTCAAATGCCACGTCGTTGATGCCCATCGGTACGTCGGCGGGCGTCAGCACGCAGGGCTTTTTTTGCAGGCCGATTTCAAGGACGGCGGTCTGAGAGGGAAACGGCACGCTGCCCAAACCGATGTCACAAGCGGCATGGCAATCGGTCAAATCGGTTTGGACGCCCAGTGCCTTAAGCCGGCCGGCGAAGGCCGGATTCGAGGCTTGCCAGCAGCCTGTTGCTGGAACTCCTGCTACTAAAATGACTGACCCAGGACAACGAGCGAGAATACGTTCCGCAGCTTTGATAAAGTCCCATTCGCCTACCGGCTTGAATTTGTAGTCGCTGCCCACCGCAAGCAGCACAACCGCGTCGTCAGATATGCCAAAACGGACACGGGCCGCCGTACGACGTGACGGCAAGGCCACCGGGGCTGGATTTGCCACGGGCAAAGGCAGCAAATAGCTACGGTCTGAACCACGATGGGCAAGCATCCAGCGTTCCCCGAGCTCGCGGAAATTTATAATTAGATCCATGGCCGAAATTCCCGGCCAAAACATGTGGTCGTCAACATTCATCCGGAGAATCGGGGGGCCGCCCGCCACTCCAAAGGCCAGAGCCGGGACCACGTCTGTGGTGCTAGTGTGCAGTACGACTGCATCCGCGCGCTCTGCCGCAAGACGACGTAGCGCCGCAGCCTTCTCCAGAAGAGGAGACGAGCACGTCAGATTCAGCAAGCTTCCACCGGCTTCCTCCACGATGGCCTGCAACGGCCCGAGCCAATTCGAGTTCCTTTGGTCTAAAACCACAACCTCATTAACCGTCTCCTCGTGGCTGAAAAGTATCCAACGTTTTAAGTTTTCCACCATGCCGCCCCAATACCAAGCTTGGGTCATGACGTGTAACCACCGACGCGGCAGAGCGCGGCTGGAACTAGGGCGGACAGTTGGCAAGATCGCGGCGATTTGAAGAAGCACGTCTTCAAGTTCGGCGTTGGCCAGACAACCGAACCACCCGGGGCCTGCCGCGAGAAACGATGCCAGGGCGCACCATTGGGCCGCTTTTTCCGATTGGCCTTTCCCCAATTGCCGTCGAGCGGAACGGATGCACCATTCAAACACGGCCCTGTTTCGTGCCAGTATATCTCCAGTTGAATCCATCGTGAACAGCTTCTATCGCTATGTGCTTTCGTTTACAGTTGACCTTGCCGTCCGAAAAACGCAAGATAAGGATCGGGAGCACATCCCCCCGGAGGAGGGGGCGTTGCCTCTAGCTTGGCGTGTTTCGTCCACCTCCGAACCCAAGCGAATAATGATGGATCACACCTCCATAGGAGCCAACCAACCATTTTCTTCCTCCTTATGCCTACAGCAATATATTTTACAATGACAAAAGCCAGCGAGAACCAACGGCGATCATGACTCAAAATATTGATCTGGCCGCGCTGCAATTCCCAACGGAAACGTGTTTCAAAATATCGCGCCTGGCTGCGGGACAAGAAGCGTTTTTTGAAGGCGGTCTTGGTATCCCTTAGATTGTTTTCGTCTAATCTCACGATATGCTGGTTTAGCACGTAGTCATAGTGTGCTTTCTTCTCCGGGGGGACATCGTCCGGCACAAGATGTTCCGTATGCCTCCGGTATAAAACCAAAGGCTCATCAACGTAAGCGACTCCGCCAAGTATGTTCGCGCGATAGCATAACGCCTCATCTTCTCCGAACAGAGTCCCCCACAACGGGCCGAATTCATCGTATATCTTGCGTTGAATGGCATTGGTTGCTCCGAGCACCCCGCTAGCATACCACACTTCCCTGTAACCAGTTTTTAGAAGCGATACACGCACCCTATCGTCATATCTCCTTAGTACGATGCGTCCAGGATTAGTATCGTTTTCCGCGTGAAAGAAATGACTGGCTATGACCTTGCCATTCTGGTCAATCGCTGCCGCGTTTGACATGATACAGAAAGCGCGCCCATCCGTCTCACGCCACTTCTCGTAAAGTGTCTGGACACGGCGCGGCAACGATATATCGTCGCAAGCGCCCATTACGATAAATTCGCCTGTGGCCAGTTCCATGGCCCGGTTAACATGCCTTCCGACATGAAGATTTGTTTCATTTCGGTTTAGAATAATCTTGTGCGCGCCTTTGTAATCTGCCGCCATTTCGGACATCACGCGATATGTATTGTCCTTGGAACAATCATCTGAGAGTACAATTTCCAATGGGGAGTAGGTTTGAGAAAGCACCCCATTGACCGCCTCGCGGACATACCGCTCCTGATTATAGCCGATCAGGATGAACGAGACCAACGGCTTTTTGTAATTATCAGGCGAAATCACGTGTTGAAGGTGGTTTTAGGCGTGACTATTTTCGATCAATCCCGGGCTTCACTTGAATTGCGTTCGTCAATTTGTGCCAGGCTGCTGTGACCGGATTTTTCCCGGTCAACCGAGTGAGTGTTCTCAGAGAGTACCAACCGACAATGGCGGCCAAGGTCAAACCAATGACCGCACCGTAACGCAGCGCCAGCGTCCACGAAGCTGTCAGGGCAACCGCCAGAACGAGGGCCGTCCATGTCAGAAGTTTTTGACTGAACGCACCCCAAGAGTAGCCGGTGAGGCGCGCGGTGACGATTAACATGAAGACGGTATAAAACAGGTACAGTGCGAAAAAGGCCACCCCGGTGCCAACCAAGCCAAACAACTTTATTCCGGCCCACATCAGGGCCACGCTCACAAGATGTGTTGTCAATTCAACCCAGAAATACAAATGCTTTTCGCCCTTGGCCAACATGATGAAGGCCATGGGCCATGAGACTAAGCGCAGCATCAGGCCGAGTGTTTGCCACCGCAAAACTTCAACCGCGGGCATGAATTCAGACGTGTAAAAAAGCGTGATCACCAGCGGCGCCAGAGTCAGCGTGAGAATAATGCCCGGCAAGGCCAGTAGAAGCCCGACCTCGGTTTGCTCGTTAACAAGCCGATTCACCTGGGTATGGTCATGATTCACCTCGGTCAAGCGCGGATAGAAGTCCGCCCCCATTGCTCCCAGTATGAATCCGATGTAGTAGCTGGAAAGGTTAAATGCCGAAGAGTAAATCCCGTTGGCTTCGAGGCCAAGTTGGCGGATAATTAGCACCCGTTGAAGATAAATTGCACCAGCGCTAATCAGATTTGTGCTCATCAGAACCGCCCCTAAGTGAAGCATCGGTTTGGCCTCCATCCAGGTTTCCTGCCAGCTCATGGTTACCGGAACCAACTTGATACGCCGGGCGAACCACCAGGTGACAAAGAACGCCACCAATGAGGAGGTCAACATCATCGGCACCAAGGCTTTTACACCCCATAACATCATCATCGGGATGGCAATCGGCAGGCTGAAGATCGAGCCGAGCATGGCCTGAGTGGCGAGGTCACGGATGCGTCTTAAGCCCTGTATTATGGCACCCAGCCCCCCGGCGACTGAGCCGATGAGAATGGTTAAAGACAAGGCACACAGGGGGAAAACCTGATTGGCATTGCCGAAAGTTGCAACGCATAAGGGATAAGACAAAACGAGCATCAACAACATTCCCAGCAATCCGGTGACCCACGCGGAACGGCGGACGGCCAGCAAAGAGCGGGCAATTTTCTCCTGGTCGCCCTGGCCGGCAGCCTCAGCAATCTGACGCACTCCGCTGGAATTGATGCCGAGGCCAGCAAGCGTGGATACAGGCCCTAAAATGGTGTTGTAGGCGCCAAACAGGCCCACACCCAATGTTCCCAGATAGATTGCCGTGAACTTGACCCGAATCATGCCCACCAAAATACTAATTGCCGTAGACCCGCCGATAAGTGCTGAACTTTTCAGGATTTGGCCATGGCTCGACTTATTGCTGGAGACGGGCATTGGTTGTGTAGTGATCAAGAGAGGCACGAGGACGCCGACGACGTTGGGTTCAATGGTTTCAAGCGCAAAGAGGATTTAATGGCAGTGACAACAAATTCCGCTTGTTCAGTGGTCAAATGCGGCCCCATGGGCAGGCTCAAAATGGTTGAGGCAATCTTTTCGGCAATCGGGAATGCACCGCGCTTCAAATTTAAGCCGGCGTACGCGCCCGAGAGGTGGGGTGGGACCGGATAGTGGATCAGTGTTCCAACTCCTGCCGCAGCGAGTTCCTTTTGCAAAATATCGCGTTGCGGGCTGCAGACCACAAATAGATGCCAAACGGGGGAAGCCCATTCGGGAAAGGAAGGCAGCGTGATTTCCGATTTCCGATTTCCGATTTCCGATTTTAACGCAGATAAATAAAAATTCGCTATTTTGGCTCTGCGTTTGTTCCATTCGTCGAGGTGGCTGAGTTTGACGCGAAGGAAGGCGGCCTGGAGTTCGTCCAATCGGGAGTTCAGGCCAATTTCATCATGTTGATATTTCACCTTGGAACCGTAATTGCGCAGACGGCCCAGGCGGTCCGCCAATTGCCGGTCATTGGTGGTGACAGCCCCGGCATCGCTGAACGCGCCGAGGTTTTTCCCCGGATAAAAACTGAAAGCGGCCGCATCGCCCAGGCTGCCCGCGCACCGGCCCTTGTAGCGGGCGCCGTGCGCTTGTGCCGCATCCTCCACTACTTTCAACTTGTGGCGGCGTGCGATTTCCAAAATGGGGTCCATGTCCGCCGTCTGCCCGTAGAGGTGTACCGGCAGGATGGCCTTGGTACGGGAGGTGATAGCCGCCTCAATGAGGTTTGGATCCAGATTGTAAGTCTGCGGATTCACTTCCACCGGCACCGGCGTGGCCGCGGCAAACGTGACGCCCAGCCACGTGGCAATGAATGTGTGCGAAGGAACGATCACCTCATCGCCCGGCCCGATGTCGTAGCCGCGCAAAATCAGGTGGATGGCGTCGAGTCCGTTGCCGACAGCGATGCAATGCTTGACTCCGCAATAAGTGGCAAACTCATTTTCAAAGCCTTCGAGCTCCTGGCCGTATAAATACCGTCCAGAGTCCATCACACGCTGGTAAGCGGCATCGAACTCGTCCTTCAGTTCGAGGTAGGTGGGTTTTAATTCAAGAAATGAAATGTTCACTTTTGTGCCTTAAGCGCGAGAAGAAAATCCACGTGGTCACGGTAGTAGTCAGATTCTTCGTAGTAGTTCGAGGCCAAAACCATGCAAACTGATCCGGACGAAAAATTATCGATCTCCCGCCAGATCATGGGAGGAATATACAGACCGATATAGGAACGATTCAGGTGGATACGTCTCTTCTCGTAACCGTCATCCAGCACCACATCAAAACTCCCGGACATGGCGACAATAAGTTGGTGAAGCGCCTTGTGGGCGTGACCGCCACGTTCTGCACCGCCAGGTACATCGTAAAGATAATAGACGCGCTTTATTTCAAACGGCACATGGCGTCCCCCCTCGATGAAGGTCAGGTTGCCGCGCGGATCAGCAATCTTGGGCAGGTCAATGAGTTTGCAGTTTTCGAGGCTCATAATTTTTCCTGAATGGAGTCAGCGTTGATGTTTCGAAAGGAGCGGCCGCAGGGACAAAGCGCCGACCTGTTTTTGAACTGCAGCTTATTGCCGCATCGGCAGAGCCAGGCGGCGAGGCTCGCCGGATTGCCTCGCACGAGCGCGAAGTCAGGGACATCCCTGGTAACCACCGATCCGGCGGCGACCAATGCCCAGCGCCCGATGCTCACGGGCAGAAGCGTGGCATTGGCGCCTATGCTGCAGCCGTGCCGCAAATGGGTCTCGGCAAATTTCTCCGGATACTTCTTGCTCCTGGGCCACAGGTCATTGGTAAACGCCACGCACGGCCCGACAAACACATCGTCCTCCACGGTCGTTCCTTCCCATAAATAGACGCCACATTTGACGGTGACACGATTGCCGAGGCGCACGCCTTTCTCAAAAAATGTATGGTCGCAGAGGTTGCAATCTTCGCCTATAACGGCACCGTTACAGACATGGGCAAACGCCCAAACGCGCGTGCCAGCCCCGACAATCGCCCCAGAGTCAACCAAGGCTTGCGGATGGATGTGGGGGGGATTCATGGTTCAAAATCAAAAACAGAAATTAGGAAGGCAGAAAGCGGAAATTATTTCAGTATTTCAGCATGTCTGCTTTTCTGCTTTCCTCGATTTTATTGCACCGGAGCGAACCCCTTATTGGTTCGGCGTTGGAATAAGGGTTTAAGGTATGAACGAAATCACTCCGCGCCTAAACTATGCAGTTCAAACGTGACCTCGGTGGGGCATCAAGGGCTTCCTGCAAAAGCGCAAAATCCTGCGCAGCCAGTTGGGAAGATGTGATTCTTCAAACAGACTGAACATTCCAGGGCGATACTTGCCGGCAATAATTGCTCTTATCATCCAAATGACCGCTGAATTCCATCGCCTATTATAAACGATTATAAACTGTAGCATGGGAAAACTGCGTCGCAACGCGCTGATGTAATATTCCGCTTTTTCTGGAGCAAGAATTCCCTTTTCAGCAGCCAGGCGCAGGGTATCATCTCGTATCCGTTCGCCCAAAATGCAATCCCGGTAATATTTTTCCAGCAGTTGTTTTCGATTCGCTCTGGACATTTTTTGAATGTCGCGGGCATCGTTAAAGAGATTCTCAGCATGACGCCGATATAAAATCAAACGATCGGGAATCCAGCATACCCCTCCAAGTATCAAACTGCGAAAGCCAAGCAGATCGTGCTCGCCAAATGACCGGGGGTCTATGGCGCCAAAAAGGTCAAAGGTTTTTCGGCTGAACGCGTGCGCGCATCCGGAAATACCGACAATTCCGCTTTCAAGCATTTGATCCACCGAATTTATTTCGCGATAAGAATGCGGGTTTAAATATGCTCCCCGACGCGATCCGAATTCGTCAATTATTTCCGCGCCAGAACAGATCGAATGCCAGCGTCGCCCGGGCCTCATCCACTCATCGGCAATCCGCTCACAACGATGCGGGAGCGAAATATCATCGCCTGCGGCACCCACAATTAGCTCACCGCTGGTTAACTCTAGCGCCTTATTTAGGTTCCCACATAACCCTAAGCTGTTCTCATTTCGACTCAGTATGATTTTATGCGGCCCTCGGTAAACGGCGGCCATTTCCTTAATGATATCGAACGTGCGGTCGGGTGAGCAATCGTCGGAAATTATGATTTCCAATGGCGAATAGGTTTGGGCAAAAGCTCCTTCCACTGCTTCGCGAATGAATCGCTCTTGTTTGTAAGCGACCATGACGAATGAGAGCAATGGTGTTTCAGGCATATCAGGCAATGTCAAACGCTTGAGTCTGTAAGGGCGTCTTCAAGGCGACACCCCTCGATGTTCAGGGACCCGTGGCTTTGCTGACACTGCGTTGAACAGTTTATGCCACGCGACCGTGAGCGGGTTTTTCCCCCTTAATCGGGTTAATATTTTTAGCGAGTAACCGGCGGTAATGGCTCCAGGCACTACGCCGAGCGCCACACGAACAGGGAAATCAAATCGCGATAGCGCCAGAGTTGCTTCAAGCGCCAGTCCAGCCAGCCGCGGTGGGGTGTAATGACGGTGGTCCAGCCTTCGCCGGCGGCGACGGAGCACGCCGGGATGTTGGTTTGCACATTTTCGCTCATTTTCCCGTTCGACACTTCGTGCCGGTCAATTCGCAGGCCGGTTTGGCCCTGGCCCGCGATCTACGTGCGCCAAAGAAAAAGCAGACATTTGGAAAGCAGAAAGCAGAAATATACCAAATCAAAAACAGAAATTCGAAATTAGAAACAGCCAAGACAAAAGCAGAAATGAGGAAAGTAGAAAGCAGAAATTCAATTCTGCGTCCCTCATTCCTATTTCGCTCATTTCCATATACTGTTCTACTTTCGACATTTTTGCTTTAACCGTCATTTCTGTTTTCTGCTTTCGACATTTCTTCTTTAACCGTCATTTCTGTTTTCTGCTTTCGACATTTCTTCTTTAACAGTGCTTTCTGCTTTCTGCTTTCCCGATTTCTGATTTTTTTCAGCCGGGTAATAGTCGGCGTAGCGGTAGTAGTAACCGGAACGGCCGGACCCGGTGGCGCCGTTGTAGATGACGCCGAGAATACGCGCCTGCCGCTGCGCCAGCAGGTCCACGGCTTCCCGCGTGGCCCGCGCGCCGGAATGGCGGTTGCGCACCACAAAGAGCGTGCCGTCCATCTTCGGGGCCAGGCAACTGGCGTCGTCCGCCGCAAACAGCGGGCTGCTGTCCACCACGACGTAATCAAATTCCTGGCGCCATTGGGCCAGGATCTTGTCAAGGCCGGAGCCGAGCAACAGGTCGCCGGGATTGCCGGACGGCTCGGCGCCACAGGCGATGAAAGTCAAATTGGGCAGCGAGTCCTTCTGCATGACCTGGGCGGGGGTGCAGGTTTGATTCAAGAGTTCGACGAGTCCGGGTTCGCGTTGCAGGCCCAGAAGGTGGTGCAGATGCCCCTTGCGCAGGTCGGCGTCCACGAGCAACACGCGGGAGCCGGACTGGGCCAGGGTGCGGGCCAGGTTGGCCGCAACGGTGGATTTGCCCTCGCCGGGCATGGCACTGGATATGAGGAGGAGTTTGGGCCGCTCGCCGCCGGTGGGCAGAAAGAGCAGGGCGGAACGCAGGCTGCGATAGGATTCGGCATAGCTGTGCCGCGGGTCGTTGAGGGCCAGCAACGGCATGACCGTTTTCCCATCGTCAGTCACTTCCGGCAACAGACCCACCACGGCATCGCCCACAGTGGCATTGACTTCGGTGATATTGGTGAAGCGATCGTCACGGACGGCGATGAAGAAAACCAGGCCGAGGCCGGCGGCCAGGCCGCCCACGATGGCCATGGTCAGTCCGCTCTTCTCGCTGGCATAGGAGCGGGTGGCGGGCGAGGCCGGTTCCAAGACGGCCAGGGTTTCCTGGTCAATGTTGCGGCTGATGCCGACGTTTTGGACGAGGAGGGTGAGGCGGTCATAGACGCTTTGGGTGCGCTGAATGTTCATCTTGAGATGTTCGGCGTCGGCGATGGTGTCGTTGGCCTGGATGACCTTGGTTTCCCATTCCTTGATGGTGCCGTTCACCTCGTCGGTTTTCAACTGGTTGGCCTGGCGGGCGGCGAGCAGTTGTTCACGATTCTGGCCGCGGTACATTTCCTGCATCTTTTCTCCGCGCGCGATCTGCTCGTCCAACGCAACGATTTTGGGATGTTTGGGCTTGAGATATTTGCTGAGGCGATCGCGCTGGAGTTTGAGGACCTGGAGGTCGTTGAAGGAGCTTTGTTGCTGGGTGGACGCGCCGGCCTGCGGGGCCTGGGGGGTGACGTCGGAAGTCAGCGGCATGGAGGGGACGGAAAGCATGGCGTTGGTAGCGGTGTTTTGATCCGCAATCGTCGCATCCAGGAGGCGCGCTTCCAGTTGCAGGTCCGAGAGTTGCGTTTTGAGCCGGGTGAGGTAACCGCCGGCCGCGGTGGCTTCTTCCTGGAGGATCGCCAGGTTGTTGGTGCGCTCGAAGGCCAGCAGGGCGTCCTGCTGCGTGTTCAGGTCCCGTTCCCACCGCTGCACCTGGTCGGAAATGGAGGAGAGCGTTTCGCCGGAGACTTCGCGGCGGACGTTCCGTTTGTAATCCAAGTAGGCCTGCATGAGGGCGTCCAGGTAGGTTTGGGTGAACCGGGGATTCGAACCGGAGGACTTGATGAGATAGACGGAGCTTTTGGGGTTGCCCGAAACGCTGATGTCCATCCGCAATGGTTCTCCGTCCTTGCCCAACACGATGGAGGCGCTGTTGGTGGAGATTCGCAAAATTCCCAGGGCTTGCTGCCGCAGCGTCTCGCTCTGGAGCAGGCCGGTCAGCGTGCCGAGATAATCCTGCATTTCCTCGCTGAAATAATCGCCCTCGGGCAGCTCCATCTTCAGCGTCTCCCACATGCTGGAGTGGGAGACAAAGGTGGGCTGCTTCCAATGAACGTAGGCGGCTTCGAGGGCGAGGCCGATGACGAGGGTGAGAGCCGGAATCCACCAGAATTTGGGCAGGAACAGGAGGAAGCGGCGCAAGCGCAGCCGGAAGATCCCGGCACTGCTGCCGTCGTCCAAGGGGCCGGCCGGTTGGAATTCCGGTTCCGGGGCGGGTAATAGTGGTGTATTCACGGTTTTAGAAATGAACCAATCGCTCGGAAATGTAGATGAGATCGCCCGGTTCCAGCGTGGGGTCGGTGCTCATTTTGCCTTTTTCCAATATCTGCTCCACATCCACGGTAAAGGTCTGTTCGGCCGCGCCGGCGGCGGTTCCCTTGCGGGTGACCTTGACGTGGTGCTGGTCGGCATAATCGGTGAAGCCGCCGGCGCGCAACACCGCCTTGCTCAAGGTGAAGACCTCGTCGCTGGGAATGTCCTGGGGCCCGGGCGCGCGGACGGCGCCCACGAGATAGACTTTGCCGCGGCTCTTGGTCATTACGTTCACGGCGATGATGACGGTGGCCTGGTAATAATAATCCTTTTCCAATTCCGCCTTGAGCGCCTGGGCCAGCTCTTTGCAGGTTTTGCCGGAGGCAGGATAGCGCCCGATATACGGCACTTCCAAATCGCCCGAATCCGTCACTGGTAGCTGCCTGGGATCGTCCTCGTCTTCCTGAATGCGGAAACTGATGACGTCGCCGATGGCGAGATGATATTTGTCGTCCAAGGCATCCATGGCGTTGGTGGGGGCAGTGGCCAGGGAATTGGTGGCGCCCGGGGTAAAGGCGCGGGCGAAGTTGGTGGCGGCGGTGTTGGTGTTGGTGGGCGCGGCAGTGGTGATGGCCGGCAGCAGGTTGGTGGAGGGCTGATTTACGGGAACATCAGTAAAAAAAGGGTCTTTGGCCGGCGAGGAGGACACTAAAAAAGCAGAAAGCAAGAAAGCAGAAAGCAGAAATCGGAAACGGCGGTTCGAGGACGAGGAGGAGGCGCGGCCCACAGGCTGAGGGGAACACTCAACATTGAACATTGAACGCTCAACGCCCGCCCTCACCCTGGCCCTCTCCCCCAGGAGAGGGGAAAGCGGGCGGGGGGCACTCGTTTTTGTATGATTTGCGGCAAACTCAGTCGCTGGTGTCATGGTGTCAGATAGGTTAAGGCAATGCCCACCACGTTTTGGGTGTATTCATCCGTCGGGAGGTTGGATGAGCGGACGGTGAGCCGGTAGTTCAGCGCCAGGGAGAGCCGCTTCATTATGGCATAGCTGACGTCTATGTTGGCGCCGAGCCAGTCGTAGGTTTCGGTGAGGTTGCCAAAAACGTTTCCCTCGCCCTGGTTGCCGTGCTCGTACGAGAGGCCGGTGGTCAGGCCCAGGTTCTTGATGATGCTCCAATGAACGGACGGGCGGGCATAATAGTCTTCAACCACGTCGGCCTGGATTCCCGATTGCACCTCGTGCCCGGCGTCGAGTGAATAGCCGATGGCGTCGGTGATTTGGTGGGAAATAGTCAGGCCGGCATACCAGGAGGGAACGTCCGAGGTTTCGATGGAGAGGCTGGTGTGCTGGATTTGGGTGATGGTGTAACCGCCGCGGGCCTGGACATCCAGCGCTTTGCCCGGTAGCCAGTCGGCGTAGAGGCCGGCGCTATAATTCTGGTTGTTGTTCAAAATCGCGTAGTCGTAGCTGGTGAAGGCGGCCGTGGTTTCGACGCCGGTGGTCACGCCGGGATAGACCTGGAGTCCGGCCCGGGCAAACACGTCCTCGGTCGCGCTGTCCACGGAGTCATACTGCGAGGTGGTGGCGATGACGTTTGCGTGGTCGTAACCGGCCGTCAGGGTGACTTTGTTCAAGTCGCAGGTGGCGCTGAGGCCGGCGGTGTTGTTAATGGTGGCGTAGTTGGCGCTGTTGGCCAGTTCGGGCTGTTGGGAGGTGTCCTGGACGACGCTCGCCCGGTCGTGGAGGTTGATCAGGAAATTCTTGACGGAAATGTCGAAGGACAATTCGGTGCCCGATTGCAGGGTCAAGGTGCTGTACTGGTTGTGCTCGAGATATTTTTCGTAACCGACGCCGACGTTCAAGCTGAGGACTTGCTGGGCGGTAATGGGGTAGCTGGCGGTGACCTGCACGCCTGGTTGCACGATGTAGTCCTGTTCGGCGCCGGTTTTGGCCGTGTTGATATTGTCGTTCCAAGACAGGTCGAGCGAGGGGGCGACGAGCATCTTGAAGTCGCCGGATTTGAGGGTGTAGGGGAGGGACCCCATCTGGACGCTTCTGGCCTGGGCGGCGGCTTCGCCGGTGAGGGAGTCGCGCAAGGCCTCTTGAGCCCGGGCGGGCAAGACGGTGAGGGCCATGAGGGTGGCCAGACAGGCGCCCGCTGAAACAAGCTGCGATCGCGCAAGCCTTGCAGGCCGCCCACCCTCACGCGTCCCCGCCCGTAGTCCCGTGGTCCCGTAGTCCGTGGTCCCGTAGTCTTTCATGGAGCGGTTCATGCGGGTGGTTGGGTGGGGGTATTTGCCTTGGGATAGATCAGCGGCGGCCGCGGTTCGAGGGTTCGCTGCACGGGTTGGCTGCCCCGCGATGGCTTGGCGCCCGCGGATTTGACCCCGGGAGCGGTCTTGGGCGCAAGTGGAGTGGTGCCGCCCGGCGAACCGGCCGATATGGGGCACAATCCCTTGGCTCGTAATGGGCAGGAGCGTTCTTCGACGGGCGAGGGGGCGGGCTGGGTGCTTCCGCGGCTGACCTCTTTGCGCCACTGGCCCGGGGCGATCCCGAATCGCCGCTTAAAGCAGGTATTGAAGAGGCCCAGATGGTTGAACCCGCATTGGGCAGCCACGTTAATCACCTTGGAATTGGCATCCCGCAGAAGCGAAACGGCCTTCAGGAGGCGCATTTCCATTCTCAACGCGCCGACGGAAAAGCCGAAGTATTGATGAAACAAGCGATTGAGATGGCGGCGGCTGCAACCGAATTTCCCGGCCAATTCGGGGACCGAATGACCCAAAAGTTGATCCACCGAAAGCTGTTCGAAGACCTGGATGATGCGATCCTCGACCTGCCCCATACCGACGCGCTGACGCTGGGCCGTCCGGAATTCATCGTTGAGAATGGCCGCGCCAATTCGCAACAAATGGCTGCGATGTTCCAGGTCAGATTGGGTGGGGACCTCCTCAATCCACCGGTGACACTTTTTGGCCAGCGGAGAGGAAGCGGGAAAAAGCTTTGACTCTTTGAAATGGCCGGCGACATCCTCGAGCAGAGCCACCTCATCGCCGGCAAAAAGCGGCAAGAGGTGCTCCACCCGCAGCGAGAACGACCAGAAGAGGAGTTCGGCGCCCTTGGCAGCGGAGAGCTTGCCCGCCGGGCTGCCATCGGCGACCAGAATGTCGCCGGCCGCGAGCCGTTGGGCGGCGGACCCCTGGAGAAACTGGCCAACGCCATCCTTGGGGAATAGAAAATAAAGCCCTTCCTTTTGAGGCGACCACTCCTCCGCTGATTTCAAACGGAGCAGGCGCAGAACGAAATAATTTTGATCAAACATATCGTTCCCATTTGAATGGACATCCAGCAATTAGCAGGCCGTGAGTCGCTTCGAGGTCTGTTTGTCCAAATCAAGCCTATTAGACAGAGGGAAGGGCGCGTTGTCTATACATAATTGGGACATTAAAAGGCACGTATGAGACGAGAGCATACACGTTCCGGCCACATTCGCAAGCGCTGCCGCGCGTCCGGCTGCCGCTTCTCCCTCTCCCCGCCAAACGGGGAGAGGGCCGGGGTGAGGGGTTCGTTTTCCGTATTCTGCTTTCATTGGATGTTGGATGTTGGATGTTGGATGTTCCCCGGTTCATGGAAACGGCCGGGGCCTGTCGAGCCGTAGCTTCCCCGCGAAGGCCGATGAGGTGGCCCTTTCCGTTCCGTCCTCCGACCTCTGTTTTTTGGAATGCCCCGTGGTCTCGTGGTCTCGTGGTCCCGTGGTCTCGTAGTCCGTGGTCAGTGGTCAGTGGTCAGATTTGAGCCTTTTAGAAAACATCCACCGGTCATTTATTGTTTTCGCCGCAGCAATAAATGAGCGGCCCTAATCTGAATAAAGATGTCCCAGGATGGGATAGATGGATTATGCCTCTTTGTGCAAGACTCTCAACGTGGTAAAAGCATGTTCACTTGTGTGAAAGACCGGCTTGTGGCCAAGACGTCAGGCCAGAAGTCGCTTTCCGCAATAGTCGAAAACAGAAAAACAACGTGAAAACCAATATGAAAAGATTACAGTTAGCAATAATGGCAGCTACTTTGGCGACTTCCATGAGCGCGAGCGCGGATTTACTCTTTGACCGCGGACTGCCCACGGCCAACATCAACACCGGCAACGCCAACCAAGCCAACGTTGCGTGGGCCGATAGCGAGTCGAGCCCCTCTGGCCCCTTCTATCTGCCGGGGGACGACTTCACGCTTAGCGGGTCTGGAGCCTACCAAGTCACCGACATTCGTGTCTGGACGACGGATCCCACCGCCGGGCTCAGTCTCCTAGGGGGTGTGGCAGGCACCACGATAGGGACGATTTCCAGTTCGTATACTGCGACGCCAGTGACTTACGCTAATGGCCAGGGCTACCAAACACAATCGGGATCGTTTCTTCAAATTTACCAGCTCGACTTCAGCGTTAACCTCGCGCTGAACGGTGGCCAGACATTTCAGTTTTTCCTGAATGGGCCGCCAAGCTTGTATGGAGACGGTACCTATGTGAACGCATACTTGCTCGCATCGAACGCAGCCTTGAGCGGATCTCCGCAAGAGGGAGCAAATGGGCAGTTCCTGTGGCTCGCACCCGACGGCACCGTTTTAACTTGGTATTCGGGTGACGGTGGCGGAACATCAGGTTGGTATGCAGGCTGGGACAAGAATTCTGACGGCGACGTGCAGGTTTTCGGAACTCCCGTGCCCGAGGCGAGCACGATGATCGCCGGCGCGTTGCTGCTGCTGCCGTTTGGGGCGAGCACGCTCCGGATTCTGCGCAAGACGCGCACGGCGTAACGGCCGAGCAAGTTGGATTCCCAGATCCATTTTTAGCAATCAGGCCGGTCCGCAAGACCGGCCTGCTTCTTTTTCCGAGGCTCCAACCCTGGCCAACACAGATCGCAATGCCGCGTTGTTTTACCGCGGATGGACTCCGATGGACCCGGACGAAGTCAAAAGCATTCGCACAAAAAGCGCTACATGAATTAAGGGAAGTGAGTCTCCCGATTTCAACGCCGGTTTGGCTATCAACGCGCTGCGGGTTGGGACAACCCGCGTTCCGAAGAATCTTCGCGGCACGCGAAGATTCTGACGTAATGCATCGCAGGGAGCACGCGGATGGGGTTGCGCCGCGACATCCGCCGTCAAACACGGGCGGCCAGCAATTTGTCCACGCCTTCCTTGAGAGCCAGCATGTGAGCCGGCCGTTCAATCACCAAGTCCACGCAGGAGGGATCCTCCGGCGCCCGTCCGGTGTACATGAGCACCGGCGTGGACGGAGAACGCATCTTGATGACATGAGCCATTTCCAAGCCGCTCATTCCGGGCATCGAATTATCGGTGATGATGACGTCATGGACTTTTGAATTGAAGAGCGTGAGGGCTTCCTCGGCGCTGGGCGCGGTATCCACCACGTATCCGAAATTGGTAAGAATCCACTTCGTCGAGATACGGATTTCGCTGTCGTCATCTACCAAGAGAATCGTATACATTCGTCGCCACGGCTCGCACGGCTCGATCAATTGCACCGACTCGCAATGTCGTGTGAGTATTATCTGGGGCTTTGGGGCATGAAAGTCAATCCAGCCTTGGGACTTTCGTAGACACTGATGGGACACGCCCTTGACCTCCTAACCCCTTGGATTCCGGCGTGTTGCAGCCTGTTCCAGCCTGCTCCGGGCCGGGTGCGCCAGGCCTTGCGGCCGCCCCATGAACCGGAAGTCCGCCCGCAGGTTTTTGGGAGTGCGCGGACATGTCCGCGCTTTGTTTCGACGCGACATGTCGCGTCGAGAAAAGCGGCGACATGTCGCCGCACTCCAGGACGCTATCGCGGCAATTGGCTTGCGGCAGGTTCAGGGGTTCAATGCGCGAATGGCTTCGGGAAATTCTCTCCTCTCTCCCCTCTCCTGTTGGGAAAAATGGCGAAGATTCAGATGACGGGTGTGCTCATGGCTTGGTTCAAACCTCGATCACAACGCCCGTGTGCAGGGTGAAGGTGGGCACGGTGATTTTTACCACGCCGTTCTCCTGGGTGAAGCCAGGCGTCGCGCCGCCGGGAATGGTCCTCACGCTGGTGACGCGTTCCGGGAGGCGCACCTCCAGCATCACGCCGGGAATGGGCGGGAAGTCCTCGATCACTTTGCAATCACCCCGCTGCAAGGCCGGGCTGTAAAGCAGATGCGCCACATAACGATGCTGCGATGGCTGATGCAACAGGCTGACGCGCCCGCTGCTCGGCAGGCCGGTCACCTTGAGCACGGGTTCGGTGTCGAGCAGATCAATCGCGTTCTTGAAAAGTTCGCGGTGAAGGCGGAGGCCGTTGGCGTAATAAAGCCGATCGAGCGCATGCGCGAAGAAGATGACGTTGCCCTGGCGCACGACCGCTGGAAAGGCGGAGTCTTCAAGCTGATAGGGCGTGTTCTCATGGCCGGAATAATGGCCGTAGGTGCGGTTGAAATAGGGTTCACGAATGACGGCCAGCGGTTGGCCGGTGGTGGGTTTGGTGCGCAGTCCGGGCGAATAATTCAGGAACGGCGAGGAAACCACATGGGCGCCGAGGCCGGTCTTGACCACCGTGTAATCGCAGTCATATTCGGAAGCGCCCAGGTAGTCGGTTCCCATGTCCAGCAGGAAGCGGCTTTTCATTTTGTCCAGCGCGCCCGCCGCAAAGACCAGCAGCTTGCCGCCGCCCTTGACCCAGGCCGAAATGGCGGCCGCCTGCGCCTCCGAAAGGCACGGCTGGCTCGGGATGACCAACGCAGTGAGATGCTCCAGATTGTTTCCGTCCGCCGGCACGAAATCATAATGCATTTCCAACAGCATGTTGACCGTGCCCTGGTCGGCCGCCGGATCGCGGGTCAACCACACCCCCAGCCTGGAAAAGGGAATTCCGCCGGGACCGTATTCCTCGATTTTTTCGACGTAACTGTAGGCTTCACCGATGTTGCGGTAGGTGGCCATGTCCATCTGGCCGCAGGGATGCAACTGGTCGCCGAAATTGCAGGCGGCGCCGTTGGCGATCATGGCGGCCGCCTCGTATTTGATGGCGTCAGGGGATTTGAAGCCGCCGAATTCGCCCCAGGACTTGTGAAACTTGCCGCTCATGGCGACGACGCGGGAGCCTTGGCCGAGATGATATTTGGCTTCGATGGGCAATTTGTCGTAGCCGCCCCAGGTGGTCGGCAAGTCCTCCAATTCCTGCTGCGTATTTTCCTCAAAGAGGCGGGAGGTGAACATGGCCTGGTATAGATGCGGCGTCTGGTTGAAGAAGACCGTGGCATCGGGATGGCTCCGGGCGATCAGTTCCCGCAATTGCCGCATGTGTTCCTTGTAGGCACGGGCGGTGCTTTGCGCCACCGCTTCGGGGTCCGCGGGATCAACTCCCTCTCTTGTCATGCGCGCCCGACACGTGGCGCAATAGCAACCGTGGTTGGCCGGCTCGTAAATGTCGAACCAAAAGCCATCCACCGGGTATTGCTGACAGATTTCCTCCACCTGCCGGAGGATGAAGGGGTGATACGGCCCGTCGGCCGCCGAACAGAGCCACTTCCAGTTGACGTAAGGCTTGGGGTCCGCCGGCTTGACGTCCGCCGGCCATGCGCCGCAAATCTGAACATCCCCGTTTGCCTCACGGGCACACCAATCGGGATGGAGTTCCGCGTCGCGGGCCGACCAGCCGACGCTGTAGTAGATCGGGCAGTTGACGCCCAGCTCGTGGCAGGCGGCAATTTCAGCGCCCAGCAAATCGAATTTGAGATTGGGATGCCGGTTCCCAATTTTGGTGGGGTAATAGCTCCAGCTATGATGGCACTTCGCGAAAATGTTAATGTGGTTCACATGGCCGGCGCGCAGCGCTTCTTGAAACTGCTGCTTTTCAAATTTTTCGCCGACGCCGGGGATGAATTCCGAGGTGTGAAAGTCCAGATGCACCTGCCGCGTGCCCGGGGCCGGACGAATGGCTGGGCGGATCCCGGCTGACTCCGGCGCGTCCCCGGCCAGGCCAACCATTGGCACGGCGACGGCGGCGGCCATTCCGGTTTTGATGAAATCGCGGCGGGTGAGATGAGTGTTCATGGCCAATTTGGCTTCCAGCCCACGACCAGCGTGGACCTTTTTGATGGTTTTTCGTGATTCTCGCCGTGTTCCACCAGTTTGCAAGAGTATTTTCCAGCCCGTTCCGATACCAGGAAAAGCATGTGAATCATGCAAACAAAACCTTCCGTGACACGCGGCCCATGCCCATGTTGCCGATGCGCGGATACGGCAGGCGTTTGAGCGCGGCGTAAGCGAACGGCGGTGCGGCGTTGGCGGCGCGCAGCGCCAATGCGAGCGCCCAAAAGTGGTCCGCATGGCCCGCTTCATCACGCACCGCGGCTATGCTTACCTGGCCGCCGGCTGACGTGATCTTTTCCGGCTTGCGCAGGTCGTCGAAGCCGTCGGCGTCCAATCTCACCTCGATGGTGAGAGAACGGTCCTCGAACACGCCGAGCAATTCGGTGGCCATGATTTCCGTCACTTTGGCCCGCTCTCCATTGCGGCCTTCGGACCGGATGCGGTCACTGATGGGTTCGGTCGTCGAAAAGTTCACGCCGGATACTTTGTAACTGCCCCACTTTTGCTGGGCGTATTCCACCAGGCCCAGGCCCAGGCCCGTCATATCGAGGCACGCGCGTTTGAACCTGGGCACGGCGCAGACCGGGTCCAGTTGCGCCTGTTGCGCCGGCAACCGCATCCCCGACATCCGCAGCATGGCAATCACCTTCTTGCTCTGCCCGTTTGTCTCCATTACGGCAAACACCGACAGGTCACGGTTCCGTCCAATATCACCGCCCAGCGACAGTGGCCCCTCCGCCCGCCACATCCGCGCCATCGATACCTCCGACCACGCCTGCTCATCAATCGGGATCCCCTCCCGCATCGCCTGCTGAATGAGTTCGTTGGTGAGCAGCGCCATGTTCTCATCGGCGAACTTGCACTCATAATTTTGGTCGTAGGCCCGCTTGTCCAACGCCTTCAGCCGCGCCTCCTCGGGTGTGACGGGCTCGCGCGTGATCGGGTCGTATATTGTGACGCCCATCTGCCATGCCGCCGTGCGCGTGACCCGGCAGACTATAAAACCAGCGGTCGAAACGAAAAACGTGCCGCCGTCAGTTCCGTCCCCGGCGACCATCCGGTAAAACATGTTGTGTTTGCCGTTGCCGGTCGAAGCGATGCGGCACAGAAAATCATGGTTGCTCGAGAGAATCGGCTCCGCGGCTTCCCAAATCGCGTTGCTGTCTTCGTGGAAGGCGAATTCGTCCAGAATCAAATCCCCGCTGAAGCCCCGCGCCGTCCGGGGATTGGCCGCCAGCACCTTGATCCGGCCCGTCTTTCCCTTGACCTTGATGCGCACCTCCATCCGCATGTTCTCGTAGGTCGAATCGGGCGACTCGTCCATCTGCTCGCACACCGCGCCCAATTTCCGGCACACCTCCGCGCATTTCGCCACGAACTCCGCGCCGTTGTCCCGCGAGTTGGACAGCACCGTCACCAGCCGCCCTGGCCGCGTGAGCAGACGGTCCACCGCCCACGCCGCCAGCGTGTAACTCTTCCCGATCTGCCGCGCCCAATGCAGCACCACCACGCCGCTCTTCCGATCCAGGAAAACCGGCATCTGGAACGTGCGAAACGGAATGCGCCCTTTCTTCTTCTTCATTGCGCCGCCGCCCCCTCTCCAAACAATTCCTCGCGTGCCCGCTGAATTTTTTCGTCCTCGCTCAACCTGGAATTGGCCTTGATCCGTTTGAGCGATTCCAGTTTCCCCATCGCCGCCTTGGTCGCGTCGAACTCGAACTTCGCCCAGTCCAATTCCAGCGATCCCACCCGCACGTCCGCCGCCACCGTCCTCAGCCCAAGCTTCGCGTCCCCCCTCGTCCGCGCTCGGTAGTAAAACCGCTTCAGCAAATCCGCCCGCACGTCGTCTTTCGTCCATTCCGGATGCTCCTTGAGCACGCGTTCCTCGTCTTCCTCCGCCTTCTCCTGTATCCAGTCCATCTCCCGCTGCTCCGCTTCCCAATCCCGGAACCGGTTCAACTGTCTATTGTAACGCAGATTGATTTTCAGTTTGTCCCACAAATGCCGCCGGATTTGCGGCTGCGACATCCTGGGCGACACAAACAGCTCCCGCCAGTAGTCCTTCTCTCGCTCGGACATGGTATCACGCCACATCAGCTTGAACTTGGTGATGTCCTCGGGGCCCGCACGTAATTTTTCGTTCGCTTTCATAATTTCATCGTTTCAGCGTTTTCGTCGCTCTTCGCCGTCATCTGCCGCAAGTAAATCACAGGTCTGTCATCCCGAATAGGCGACCGTCGCGCATTATGTACGATTGTCCGGAACAAACTGAAGTGCTGCAAAACTCAAAAGCGGGGACGAGGAAGAAGGGGACAGGCTGGATGGAGCTTCGTTTTATTGGCTTTTATTGGCTTTACAGGGCGCCGCCGCTTAACCTATCCTTCCAGTTTGAATCATATGGAAGCAAAGACGAAGATCATTGAGACGTTCAAGCTGCACGACGGCGACACAGGGTCGGCGGACGTGCAGATCGCCCTGCTGACGCAGCGGATCAACCACTTGACCGAGCATTTGCAGACCAACAAGAAGGACCACAGCTCCCGCCGTGGCCTCCTGATGATGGTCGGCCAGCGCCGGCGTCTCCTGGAGTATCTCCAAACCAACGACCTGAGCCGTTACCAGGCGGTCACCAAAAAACTGAAATTGCGTCACTAATTTGGCGAAAGAAAGGCGCTGGGGTTTCCCGCGCCGTCCTTTCGCTTTCGGATTCGGGCCCGTGACAGCGCGAACGACCCGGTCCTCCAACCAACCACATCGCGTATGAAAATTCCGTCATCCCTGGGAAATTTCACTCAGCTCCGAAATGGTTCGGAGTTTACTGAAGTTCCCCGGGCGCTGGCGGGCAGAAACAGATATGTCAGAGAAAATCACCGCCCAAGTGGGCGAACACCAAGTCATTATTGAAACCGGCAAGCTCGCCAGGCAGGCGGACGGCGCAGTCACCGTCCAGGCCGGCGACACCATCGTGATCGTGGCGGCCGTGGCCGCCACCAAAGCCAAGGAGGGACAGGAGTTCTTTCCCTTGACCGTGGATTACCGTGAAAAAGCGGCGGCGGCGGGCAAGTTCCCCGGCGGCTACTTCAAGCGTGAAGGCCGCCCCACCGAAAAGGAAATCCTCACCTCGCGGTTCACCGACCGCCCCATCCGTCCCCTCTTTCCCAAAGGCTGGTACAACGAAGTGCAGGTGCAGAGCATCGTTTTGAGCGCCGACGGCGAGAACGACCCGGACGTTCTGAGCATCGTGGGCGCCAGCACCGCGCTGATGCTGAGCGACATTCCGTGGGCTGGGCCGCTGGGCGCCGTGCGCGTGGGCCGCGTCCAGGGCAAATTCGTCGCCAACCCCACCCACTCCCAGATGAAGGAGAGCGACCTGGACCTGGTCTATGTGGGCAACGAAACCGACATCGTGATGTACGAAGGCTCGGCCAAGGAAATCTCCGAGGCCGACTTCATTGCCGCGCTCAAGTTCGGCCACGACGCCATCCAACCCATCATCGCCGCCCAAAGGGAGCTGGTCGCCCGGGCCGGCCGGAAGAAACGCGAAATCAAGCTCAACATCGTTCCCGACGAGGTCCTGCAGGAGGCCAAAACGCTGGCCGGCGATCGTGTGGTGCCGGCCCTTTTGATGCCCGGCAAGCTCGCCCGCGAAGCCGCCGCCAAGGCGATTCAAGATGAGGTGGGCGTCAAGCTCGTCGAGAAATTCGGCGCGGAGAAGGTGACGGACTTCGTCATCAAGGACGCGTTCTATTACATCCAGAAGGAAGCGATCCGCAGCTTGATTTTGGACCAAAACAAGCGGCTGGATGGGCGCGATTTCAACACGGTGCGCCCGATTTCATCCGAAGTGGGCCTGCTGCCGCGGGCGCATGGATCGGCCCTGTTCGCGCGCGGCGAAACCCAGGCCATTGCCCTGGCCACCCTGGGCACCGGCCAGGACGTGCAGGAGTTCGACTCCTACACCGGGGGCGAGAGCGAGAAGAAATTCATTCTGCATTACAACTTCCCGAATTTCTCGGTGGGCGAAACCGGCCGCATCGCCGGTCCCGGCCGGCGCGAAATCGGCCACGGCGCCCTCGCGGAACGTTCCCTGGAGCCGATGCTGCCGGTCGAGAATTATCCGTACTCCATCCGCGTGACCAGCGAGATCATGGAATCCAACGGTTCCACCTCCATGGCCACCGTCTGCGCCGGGTCGCTGGCGTTGATGGACGCGGGCGTGCCGGTGGTGCGCCCGGTGGCGGGCATCAGCGTGGGCATTTGCACCGAATACAGCGGCGGGAAGATTTCCCGCTACCAGTTGCTCACCGACATCATCGGCTGGGAAGACCATTACTGCGACATGGACTGCAAGATCGCCGGCACCGAAAAGGGCATCACGGGCTTCCAGCTTGACCTCAAGCTGAAGGGGCTGCCGCACGCGCTGATGGCCGAGGCGATTGAAAAGGCCCGCGTCGCGCGCCTGCACATTCTCGGCGAAATGGCCAGGACACTCGCCGCGCCGCGTCCGGAAATCAGCAAGTACGCTCCGCGCATCGAGGTCATCAAGATTAATCCGGAAAAAATCGGCGCCCTCATCGGCCCCGGCGGCAAGAACATCAAGAAGCTGGTCGAGGAATCCGGCTGCGAGATTGACATCGAAGACGACGGCACGGTGAACATCTTCTCCGTGTCGCCCGAAGGCATGAAGATCGCCCGCGACTCGATCATGGGGATGACGGCGGAAGCCGAGCCCGGAAAGACCTACCGCGGCAAGGTGGTCACCATCAAGGAATTCGGCGCCTTTGTGGAATTTCTGCCCGGCAAGGACGGCCTGGTGCACATCAGCGAACTGGCCAACTTCCGCGTCAAGAAAACCGAGGACATCGTCAAAGTGGGCGACGAGATCACCGTCAAGTGCCTGGGTGTGGACGAAAAAGGCCGGGTGCGTTTGTCCCGCAAAGCCGCCATGGCCGAGCGCGACGCCGAAATGGCCGGGAACGAAAAGAAGCATTAACCGCCGGCCAGCGACTCGAATTCAAAAGCGCGAACGGACAACCGTTCGCGCTTTTTTCCGGGTAGTGTCCTGATTTGCGGCGGAGCGCGGGGTCTGCGACCCGCAGCGGCTTGGATTGCATGGGGATGTGCTGCGGCTCATAGAGCCGCGCTCCTGAGTTTAGGACACTGCCTTTTTCTGGAATCGTTCGTCCCTTTTGGACGATGATACGATTTTGCAGTCAAAGCGTCGCAAATCGTCCGGGCACGCCGCGCCTTAACGTGGACTGCGCAGACATGTCTGCGCTTTGATTCGACGCGACATGTCGCGTCGAAGAAAGCGGCGGCGTGCCACCGCACTCCAAGACGCTGCGCGTGTCATCCACGCCATGTTGCCCATCCCAAAATGAATTCAGGATAAGAGACCGTTGCCCACGCGGAATTTGGATTTAAAGATTCAACCACGTTTGAAGGTGTTGATTCAACGTTTGCAAATCGGCAGTTGCCAGTTTCCCGACAATTTTTACCACGAGTCTTTCCTCAACGGTCGCAAGCTGTGCCTTGATGCCAGAGGGCACGTTCAATCCCGCCGCGCGCCATTCCGCGAGGGGAAAATCCGTGTTAGCCAGAACCGAGGAAACGGGAACCACAAACAAATCCGCGCCGCTGCGGCCAATGACGATGGCGGGCCGAACTTTGCGGCTGGTCAAGTCCGTGAACGGAATCGGAAGGAGAACGACGTCATTTCGCGAGCAGTTCATTGAAAACGTCGTCGTCCGGGTGGTTCCAGGTCTTCAATAATTCTTCCTCGGAAAGTTTCAGCCACGCCTCGCGCTCCACGTCGGATTCGATGGTCACGCGCACGCGGGATTTTTCCGGCAGCGACAGCGGCGCTGGCAAAAGGAGTTTGCCTTGTTCGTAAATGGCTTCAACCGTCGTTGTCATAAGGCAATTGTCGCCGGAAATGGGATTGCGGCAAGTGAAAATTGCCCCAATCGTCCATCCCAAAATGAATTCAGGCCTGAATGTCTTCAGGTTCCAAGCCGGGATACTCCTTGAGAATCTTGCGCTCGGTCGTGCCGGAAGCGAGCAAATCCAAAATCAGCGAAACCCAGATGCGATGTCCGCGAATGCACGGCTTGCCGAAGCAACGCGCCGGGTCAATCCAGATGCGCTGAAGCAACTCTTCCCGGGAAAGTTGTTTATGTGCCTTTGCCTTCATCGCAATGAAATTATCGCCCTAATTTTAACTCAGGCAGGAGGCAATTTGGACGTTGTGCCCAGCATTCCCAGGAATTCTTCCCCGGTCAAAATTCTGACACCCAATTCCCTGGCTTTATCGAGTTTGGAACCGGCTTCGGCGCCGGCCAGAACGAAATCTGTTTTCTTGCTCACACTTCCGGTCACGCGACCGCCGGCGGCTTCAATTTTTGCCGTGGCCTCCTCGCGCGTCATGCCGGGCAGGGTGCCGGTGAGCACGAAGGTCTTGCCAGCAAAAGGCGACGGGCGAGCGGCTGCCGCCGTGCCCGAGGCTCCGCCCTCCGGCTGGATGCCCAATTGGCGGATGCGGTGGAGAACCTTCTTTCCGGCAGCCGACGCGAAATAGTCGAGCACACTCGCCGCCGCCACCGGGCCAACTTCCGGCAGCCTGGCCTTCAAGCCACCGGCATCGAGCCGTGCTTCGATCTCCGCGATCTCTTGTTTGAGTGTGGCATCGCGCTTTTCGCGACGGGCTTGTTCCGCCTCGTTCCTGGGGGGATTCCGGCGTGAGCGCGGACTGATCTCGGCGCGCTCGTTTTCCTTGGCACCGAGGTCGCGAATATCTTGCAAAACCTGGGAATGGGCGAGCGCTTCGAGCGATTCGTGGGTGGCGGCCAGTTGCTTGGCGGTGGCCTCGCCGACGTCGGAAATCGCCAGCGCGTGAATCCACCGTGCGAGCGGCGTGGTCTTGGCGCGCTCAAGTGCTTCCAGAACCTTCTTCGCGTTCTTTTCGCCGAAAACGCGCGGTTCTTCATCGGTGCCCAGATTCAATTTCGCCAACTGCTCCAATTTCAAATCGAACAAGTCGAGCGGCTCCTTCACCAGGCCGCGTTCGACGAGTTTGTCGGCCACGATGCCGCCGAGCGATTCCAGGTCGAGCGCCTTGCGTTGCGCGAAATACTCCACGCGGCGCATGAGTTGTGCCGGACAACCGGCAATATTCTGGCAGCGCCAGGCGACTTCGTCAGCGTCGCCGCCGGAAACCCTCTCCTTGGCCACCGGGCCGCCGCACGCGGGGCATTTGCCGCCGATGCATTTTAGCAAATCAAATTCCTTCGCCCCGGGCGGACGTTTGGTGATGACCACCTCGGCCACTTCGGGAATCACCATGCCAGCCTTGCGGATGACCACGGTGTCACCGATGCGGATGTCCTTGCGGTGGATTTCGTCTTCGTTGTGCAGCGTGGCGCGGGAAATGGTGGACCCTTGCACGAAGACCGGTTCCAGTTCGGCCACGGGCGTGAGCACGCCGGTGCGGCCCACCTGCACGGTGATGCCCTTGAGCACGGTCTCGGCGGGCGTGATCCATGGCACCGGTTTGTGGACAATGGCGTAGCCGGGCGCGCGGGCGCGGCCCGGAATGCGCGCCCAATCGGCGAGCGTGTTGACCTTGAGCACGATGCCATCAATTTCGTAGGGCAACTGCCGGCGCAGGTCCTTGTCCTCGTCATAGTGCGCGACGACTTTCTCGCGATAAACTTTCAGGACCTCCTCGATGCCGTCGCAAACCCACCAGAGTTTTTGGATGGGCAAACCGAATCGCGCAAGCGCTTCGAGCATTTCGGAATGTTTCTCGAACTTGATGCCCTCGGTTGCGCCGGTGGCATAAAAGACGGCGCGGATGGGGCGTTGGGCGACCAGTTTGGGATCCAGTTGTTTGAGCGTGCCGGCGGTGGCGTTGCGGGCGTTGGGAAACGACTTTTCGCCCGCCGCCACCAACTCCTTGTTCAAGGTCTCGAAATCCGCGATGGACATGTATGCTTCGCCACGCACTTCCAGCAAGGCGGGCGGCTTTTCCATTCGCAGCTCCAGCGGAATGGCGCGGACGGTTTTGAGATTGGTGGTGATGTCGTCGCCTTCGGTGCCATCGCCGCGCGTGACGCCCAGCGTGAGCTTGCCGTGACGATAGTGGACGCCGATTGACACGCCGTCCACCTTGGGCTCCATGATATATTCGATGCGCTCGCGGCCAAGTCGTTTGCGGAGAGAGGCGTCCCAGGCACGGAGTTCGGCCAGCGTGTTTTCGTCCTGCGCCCGATGGCGTTGCTCGCGGTCAGGCTCTTCGTCTCGAGTGGGATGCTCCGCGGCATCCACCTTGTCGAGCGAGAGCATCGGCACGAGGTGCCTGACGCGAACGAATTTCTCGGTGGGCGCGCCACCGACGCGCTGGGTGGGCGATTCCGGCGTGACGAGGTCCGGGAATTCCTTTTCCAGCTTTTGCAACTCGCCGAAGAGCTGGTCGTATTCGCGGTCGGTAATGAGTTGCCGGCCTTCGACGTAATAGGCGTGGTCGTGCCGGCGGATTTCGTCGGCGAGTTCGGCGTGGCGTTTCTGGGCCTCGGCTTGTGTCACGCGGAACACATTTAACGCAAAGGCGCAAAGAAGCAAAGACGCGAAAAATGGCCGCGCATTTGGCGGACAACGGGTCGGTTTCCAATCGGTGTCGGCTGGTGTCCATGAAGTGTATTTTGCGCAAAAATCTCATCGGCCTGCTGGTGGACACCGACCCAGGCGGTTTGCGCCCGACCCGCAGGTCCAAAGCTCCAACTCAAACTCCAAGACCATAACCTATGTCCTCGCCTTCCATCCTCACCCATGTCCCCGCCCCGTGCCGGAAAACGCGCCCTACGAAGCAGCCGTTGCTTCCTGGCATTGAAGCAACTATGAAATATCCGGGTTAAAGGCTAAAGCTTGCCGGCTGGCTAGACCGGGGGCGTGCGCTTGCTTTCAGGTGTTACTTCGCAATTGGAGTTCGCGTTCGGTCTTCAAGCGCAATTGGCCGCAGGCTGCGTCAATATCGCCGCCCTTTTCATGCCGCAGGGTGGCGGCGACCTTTTGTTTTTTCAGCGCGCTCTGAAACGCCTCGCAAACATCATCCGCGGGCCGTTGCCACGGCAGGCCGGCGACCGGGTTGTAGGGAATGAGGTTCACCTTGGCGAAAAGCTTTTTAGCCAGCGTGGCGAGCGGTTTGGTCTGTTCCAGTGAGTCGTTGACACCGGCGATCAAAATGTATTCAAAGGTGATCATCCGTCCCTTCCGCCGCTGATACTCCTGGCAGGCGGCGATGAGTTCCGGGAGCGGATACTTGCGGTTGATCGGCATGATCCGGCTGCGCACGGCGTCGGTGGCGCCGTGCAGTGAAACGGCGAGGCGAAACTGAAACGGCTCGGCGGCGAGGCGGCGGATTTGCGGCGCGAGACCGCTGGTGGAAATGGTGATCTTGCGCGCGCCGATGGCGCCGCCCCAGGGCGCATTGGCGATGGCCAGGGCCTGCAACAGGTTTTCATAATTGGCCAGCGGCTCGCCCATTCCCATGATGACGAGGTTGTCAATCAGGCGCGGGGAGCCTTGGGCGGGCGGAGCGGCCGGTGCGGCGGCGGCCGGATTTTCCTCGTGCAATGCGCGTTCAGTGTTTTGCACCCGCTGCACGGCCAGCACCTGTTCCACAATTTCGTCCGGGGTGAGGTTGCGCTTCCAACCCTCAAGCCCGCTGGCGCAGAATTTGCAACCGTAAGCACAACCGACCTGGGTGGAAACGCAGAGCGTCCGCCGGTCGCTGGCGTCGCCGTAAAGGGCGGGGTTCGCGGGGATCAAGACGCTTTCGATGAGCGCGTGGTCGCGCAGCCGCCACAGGAATTTCCGGGTGGCGTCGCCGGCCCCCTGCTGGCGCACCAATTCCAGCGTGTGCAGCGAAAAGGTTTCCGCCAGTTTTTGGCGCAAGTCCTTCGGCAGATTGGTCATGACGTCCCAACCGGTGGCGCGGCGGGCGTAAAGCCAATCCAGCAACTGCGCGGCGCGATAGGCGGGCTGTCGCCAGGCGGCGAATTGGGCTTCCAATTCGGCGCGGGTCAATGATTTTATATCCGGCAGCACGCCGGCAACTTAAGCGTGGCGAACGGGAAAACCAACCCCGAAAGCTTTTCAGTCCAGCGCAAAACGCGCAAAAAGCTTGACCTGTGGCGCAATCCGGTTATGATGCGGGCGTGAACAAGAGCAGTTGGCAATTTACCGGCAACGCTGCCGCGTGGTTTTACTTTACCACGGCGGCGGACGGGTATTTGTCGCTGCGCTGAATCGCAACCACAACCAACACCATCCGCCGCAGGTCGCCACCTGCGGTTTTTTTGTGGAGACCTCCGGCCAACTTGAAAGGCAAACATGATCATCGTCCTCAAACCCGGCATCTCAAAGCAGCAGGAGTCTTCCGTGCTCGCCGAAATCCGCAAGCGCGGCTACCGTCCGCACGTGATGCGCGGCGTGGCCCGCATCGTCATCGGCGCCATCGGCGACGAATTAACCCACGCCAGCCTCGAAACGCTCGTCACGGAATTCCCGGCCGCCGTCGAAAGCGTCATGCCCGTGCAGAAACGCTACAAGCTTGTCAGCCGCGAGGCGCATCCGGTCAGTTCCACCGTCACCATTCGCGGCCATGTCATTGGCGGAAAAAAACTCCAGGTGATGGCCGGGCCGTGTTCCGTCGAAAGCGAAAAACAGTTGCTCACCACCGCCGTGGCCGTGAAGGCGGCGGGCGCCACGATCTTGCGCGGCGGCGCATTCAAGCCGCGCACCTCGCCGTATGAATTCCAGGGCCTCGGGGAGAAGGGATTGAAGCTGCTGGCCAAGGCGCGGCGCGAAACCGGCCTGGCCGTGATCACCGAGCTGCTTTCCGAAAACCACACCGACCTCGTCGCTGAATACACTGACATCATCCAGATCGGCGCGCGTAACGCGCAGAACTTCCAGTTGCTCAGCGCCGCCGCGAAAACCGGCAAGCCCGTCCTGCTCAAGCGCGGGCTGTCCATGAAGATTGAGGAATGGCTGCTCGCCGGCGAGTACATCCTGGCCAATGAAAACCCCAACCTGATGTTCTGTGAGCGCGGCATCCGCACTTTCGAGACTTACACGCGCAACACGCTCGACCTCTCGGCCATTCCGATCATCAAGAAGGAGTCGCACTGTCCGATAGTGATTGATCCCAGCCAGGGCGCCGGCCGGGCCGATCTCGTGGCCGCCATGTGCAAGGGCGCGGTGGCGATGGGCGCTGACGCGCTGCTCATCGAGGTGCATCCCAATCCGGCGGAGGCGTGGAGCGATGGCGCGCAGCAGGTTTCGCTCGAACTGTTCGCGAAGCTGATGGACGAACTGCGCCCGTTCATCCAGGCGGCCGGCCGGGAATGAAGAACGATGCCGGAGGACAGGTTCCTGGTCCGTTACGGCGTCGTGGAATTTGAGGATGTCGCCTTTTTCGCCCTTGAGTTCGGCTTCCTTGAACTTGATGGCGGCGCGGGGGTGTTGGTTCAACATGCCGGTGAGCAGATAGGGCAGGTCGTAGCCCCATAGCAGTTTGGCGCGCATGGGTTCGACGTGATTTTGCACGCAGTCGAGCACGGGACGCAGTTTGTACTTGGGGTTGTGGAGGAATCCCAGCAGCAGTTCCATGGGACAGTTGCCGGCGCCGCGGCCCAAGCCGGCCATGGTGGCGTCGAGAAAATTGGCGCCCAGGATGATGCCTTCGATGGTGTTGGCGAAGGCGAGTTGCATGTTGTTGTGCATGTGCACGCCCACTTCCTTGCCCGAGGCCTTGCAGAAGTGCTGGTATTTTTTCACCAGGTATTGCACCCGCTCGCTGTAAAGGGCGCCGAAGCTGTCCACCACGTAGATGACCTTGGCTTCGGATTGGGCGAGCATCGCCAGGCCTTCGTCCAGCTCACGGTCCGGCACGGCGGAGGCCGCCATGAGATTCACCGTGGTTTCGTAGCCCTTGTCGTGCGCGTCTTTCACCATGTCCAGCGCGGTGGGAATCTGGCTGATATAGGTGGCCACGCGGATCAGGTCCAACACGCTGTCTTTTTTCTGCAAGATGTCTTCGTGGTAATCGCACCGGTCGGCGTCGGCCATGACGCTGAGCTTGAGGCTGGTGGGATTGTCGCCCACGATGCGGCGGATGTCCTCCTCGAGGCAGTATTTCCAACAGCCGTGTTCGCCGGCCTTGATGCCTTTGCGCGACGCCTTGTAACCGAGTTCCATGTAATCCACGCCCGCGGCCACACACGTGTCATAGACGGTCTTGACGAGTTGGTCGTCGAACTGGTGGTTATTCATCAAGCCGCCGTCGCGGATGGTGCAGTCGAGCACCTTGATTTCGGGGCGGTAGGATAGCCAGCGGCTGGTGGCGGTATTCTTCGGCGCGCGGCTGGGAGCGGCCGGCTCGTTAGGCTTCGTTGCTTTCATAGTTTGAATCAGACCGGAGCGCGCACGCCCCAAGGTGTGGATATTTATTGGCTGAATTATGCGAAGAAATCCTTGATGACCCGGGCGACGCGCTGGATTTGGGCGTCGGTCAACTCCGGATAAATTGGCAGGCTCAGGCATTCGCGCGCGGCTTTTTCCGCCACGGGGAAATCGCCGGCTTGGTGGCCCAGGCTGGCGTAAGCCTTTTGCAAATGCAGCGGAATGGGATAATGCACGGCGCAGCCGACCCCCTGGGATTCGAGGTGCTGCTTGAGTTCGTCGCGGCGCGGGTGCCGGACCACATAGACATGCCACGCGCTTTCGGCGTATGGGGCCTCGCCTGGCAGTTGGAGCGGCGTGTCGGCCAGCACTTCGGCGTATCGGTGCGCCACCCGGCGGCGTCCGGCCGTCCATTTGGCCAAATGCTTCAGCTTAACGCCCAGGGTCGCGCCCTGAAAACCCTCCATGCGATAATTGAAACCAATCTCGTCGTGGTAATAGCGCACCGTGGAACCATGTTCGCGCAAGGCGCGGGCACGCTTGTCAAACGCAGCGTTGTTCGTCACCAGCGCGCCGCCTTCGCCGCAGGCCCCGAGATTCTTGCCCGGATAAAAACTGAAACAGGAAATTTCGCCGAAAGTGCCGACGGTGCGACCGTTGTACGTCGCGCCGTGCGCCTGGGCGGCGTCCTCGACCAGCGGCAACTTGTGTTTCCGGCAAATGGCCAGAATAGGATCCAGATCGAAGGGATGGCCATAAAGGTGCACAGGCATGACGGCCTTGGTGCGGCGGGTAATGGCGCGTTCGAGCAGCTTGGGATTCAGATTGAACGTGTCGTCCTCGATGTCCACGTAAACCGGTTTGGCGCCGACGTAGGAAATGGCCCAACTCGTCGCGACAAAGGTCAAGGGGGTGGTGACGACTTCGTCGCCGGGCCCGACCCCGAGCAGCAGCATGGCCACGTGCAGCGCCGAAGTGCCGCTGTTGAAGCCGGCACAGTGATCGGCGCCGATGTATTGCGCGAAGTCCTTCTCAAATTGGGCGACGTCCGGCCCCAGGCAGAACGAGCAGTGATCAACGGTGCGCGCGAGCGCGGCGTCAATTTCCTTGCGAATGCCGCGCAATTGCGCCGGCAGGTCGAGGTACGGAATTTTTTCAGCCATGGTGGAGCACACGAGCCACCTTCGTGCTCCGGGTTAAAATGCAAAAAATCCCGCGGCAATGCAAGCCGCGGGATTGGGGATCGTCAAACGTACGCATCTATTCATGGCTATTAAATGGATTGCCGCTTTGGTGAACGCCCGGCAGGCAAACTGCCTGCCGGAATTCTCATTGGCTCACTTGCTCGAGACGTCAATGCGTTTCGGTTTGGCTTCCTCGGTTTTCGGGAGTGTGACCGTCAGCACGCCGTCCTTGTATTCGGCTTTGACTTTGTCCGCCGCCACCGCCGCCGGCAGAGTCAGCGTGCGCTGGAAACGCCCAAAGAATCGCTCGGCGCGGTGCGTCTCGGCGTCCTCGTGTTTGGTTTCGCTCTTGCGTTCGCCGGAGATGCTCAGACTGCCCTCGTGGAGGGAGACTTCGATGTCTTCCCGTTTCATGCCCGGCAGCTCCGCCTTGACGACAAAGTTCTCCTTGTCCTCATAAACGTCGAGCGCCGGAACCCAGCCGCTCATCCAGTGGGAGCCGCGCGCCAGTCCGGTAAGCGGCGATTCAAACACCCGGTCAAGCTCATCGCGCAGGCTCGAAAGCCGCCCGAAACTTGACCAAACCGATCCAGGTTGTTGATAACGTATCAGATTCATAATTGTCCTTTCGTGTCAATTGTTTCAGTAATATCAAGCTCACATCATGCCAAGACTGAAGAACGCTGGAATTGGCTGGAATTTGCAGGATAATTGAGGGAAATGCCATAGAATGTGCGTCAAAGTGGCACTTATTTCGGCGTCTCACTGCCGAGGTATTGTGCCAAAACGGCATTGCCATGTGGCGGTCGCGGAGCGACCGGGGACATTAGCCGGGGACAACGTCCCCGGTAATGCCCCGACCAAAGCCACCCGCCCCGGCACGGGCGGCGGAAATCCTTGTAAAATCAATCCTTTCCAGCATCCCTTCAGCACGCCCGAATGCTGTCGGCCTGCGGATTTGCCGGCGATTGGTGCCCTGCAAGCGTACAACAAGGGAGTGTGCCGATGCCAACACTGGTTTGGCTTTCAACGCGCAGCGGATTGGGGCAATCCGCGCTCCCATTCGGAGTTTGTTTGGGCGCGATCAACACAAACGAAAAGGCTCCCGGCGATTTGCCGCGGAGCCTTGAATTCTTTACAGGCGAGACGCCTGTGCCACTAGTCAAACGCGTGGCCGGCGCAACAGAGCACGTCTTTGATTTTATGCCGGACGAGATCCTTCACTTTCTTGCGAGCCGGTCCAAGGTATTTGCGGGGGTCAAATTCCTTCGGGTTTTCGGTCAGGACTTTGCGGATGGCGGCAGTCATGGCCAGGCGCAGGTCGGTATCAATGTTCACCTTGGTGCAACCGGTACGCCGGGCGACTTCGATGTCGGCTTCGGGCACGCCTTGGGCGTCGGGCATTTTGCCGCCGAATTGATTGATTTCGGCCACGAGGTCCTGTGGCACACTTGAAGCGCCGTGCAACACCAGCGGATAGTCACCGAGGCCGGCGTCCATGAGCGCTTTCTTGATGGCTTTGAGCCGTTCGAGGTCGAGGTGTTGTTCGCCCTTGAACTTGTAGGCGCCGTGGGAATTGCCGATGGCGACTGCCAGCGAGTCGCAGCCGCATTCCTTGACGAATTTTACCGCTTCGTCCGGATGCGTGTAATGGCCGCCGTGCGAAAAGCCGCCGCCGGCCTCGCCTTCGTCAAACTGGGCGCCGACCAGTTGACCGAGTTCGGATTCCACGACGCAATTGTGCTTGTGGGCGTATTCGACGACCTTTTTGGTAATTTCCACGTTTTTCTCGAACGGTTCGTGGCTGGCGTCAATCATCACGCTGGTGAATCCCTCGTCAATGCAGTCCTTGCACAGTTCGAAGGTGTCGCCGTGATCCAAGTGGACGGCGATGGGGATGGTGGAGAGGCTGACGGCCGCTTCGATGAGTTTCTTAAGGTAAACCGGGTTGGCGTATTGCCGGGCGCCCTTGGAAATCTGCAGCATCACGGGGGCTTTTTCCTCTTCGCAGGCTTCGACGATGGCCTGGAGCAGTTCCATGTTGTTGACGTTGAACGCGCCGATGGCGTATTTGCCCTTTAACGCCTTGGCAAACAATTCTCGTGTATGGGTCAATGGCATAGGTTTTTATTCAGTTCGTTGCCGAATCGCATTCGGCGGTTTTTCAATAACGGGGGGTGATGATAACCTGAATGGCCCAAAAGGAAATAAAAATTATGGGCGCCGTTTGGGCGCGAAAACAAAGCGGAAAGCGCTCCTCCTTTGCCGAAGGCTACGGCGGGCAGGGGTGGGAGGGAGCGAGGCGGACGGGATTGGGTTGGTGGATTGGTGGAAGTGACCAGGCAAAGGCTGCATTGGGACCATGAACCTGCCGATGCCCCGCGGGCCTCCGAATACGAATGCTGCCCGCTTGCTGTTCCCTCTCCGCTCCCATTCTGATGGGAGGGGAGACTTTCCCTCGCCCGCAGGAGCGGGAGAGGGTGGCGCGATAGCGCCGGGTGAGGGTTGTAGGGAAAGCACAAGCCCCTGCGGTCAGGGTGGCGATAGCGCCGGGTGAGGGTTGTAGGGAAAGCACAAGCCCCTGCGGTCAGGGTGAGGTGAGGGCTCTTTACTTTCATTGGATGTTGGATGCTGGATGTTCGATGTTCCCCGGCTCATGGAGAGCCTCCTTTCGCTTTTGCGCATGCACTGGGACCATGAACCGGACGTAAGCTGCCAGTCTGCGGAGCCAGGTTCGCGGGCCACCTGCTGTTCCCTCTCCGCTCCCATTCTGATGGGAGGGGAGAGGGTTAGGGTGAGGTGAGGGTTCGGTTCATGGAGAGCGAAGTCGGGCGACCCCAGCCTGTAAGCTTTTCAGTTTTTCAGCGTTTTAGCGTTTCAGAACGTCCCGTAGTCTTGTGGTCTGTGGTCTGTGGTCTGCAGTTCCCGTTTTCGGTAGGGCGCGTCACTCCTCCCGATATGGACCCCGATACCGGATGTCGGGGCGGATGTCGGGGTCCGTGCGCGCCGTCGTCTCGTGACTGTTCCCCAGGCTCCCCAAAAGCCCCGATTTCATTGACTTCCGCCGTGCGCTAAATACGATTGGGCCCATGAAGCCGGCGAATCACCATTTTGCTGCCGAACGGCGGGAAACGGCCGCGAAACCCAATCAACCGACCCTGCAGTTTTCCATCGCAACCTGCTGGGACGATGCGCTGTTGGACGGTTTGGTCGCACTCCAGCGCGAACACCCGCGCGCCCGCTTTGTCGAGGTCTATGGCGCGCATCGAACGAACATCACCGGGCATGGACGTCCGGCGTATCGGCTGCCGGAGGTCAGCGCGGAGGTTTTCGAGCGGCACGTGCGGCGCGCGCGGGAACTGGGCCTGCGCTTCAACTATATCATGAACGCCCCCGACTTCGGCGGACGCGAAACCAGCGTGGAATGGCTGGGCGAAGTCTCCCGCTGGCTGAAATACCTCGCGCAGTGCGGCGTCAGCGGCGTCACCATTTCGCACCCGGACCTTTTGCGGTTTGTCAAACGGGAGTTCCCGGATTTCCGGCTCAATGTATCGGTCATCACGGGCGTGGACACGGTGGCCGAAGCGCGGCGGTTCGAGGACATCGGGGCGGACGTCATCAACCTTAATCCCTTTACCATCAACCGGGATTTCGATTCGCTGCGGGCCATCCGCCAGGCCATGGATTGTGAGCTCGAACTCTACGCGAACATTCCCTGTCTCGATCGCTGCCCGCGCCGCGATGCCCACTACCGCTACTCCGGCCGCGCCTCCCAAGCTGCGGGCGGACAGGGTGAGGGTATTAACTCGGATGGGAGGGGAGACTTTCCCTCGCCCGCGGGAGCGGGAGAGGGTGGCGCGATAGCGCCGGGTGAGGGTTGTAGGGAAAGCACAAACTCCTACGGTCAGGGTGAGGTGAGGGTCCGTCGAGAAGGCCTGGCACCCGGCGTCGCCGTGACCGAAGACCCGTTCCTGATGCATTGTTCGCACACGTTCTTGTCCAATCCGGTCGAATTCCTCCGCAGTCCGTTCATCCGCCCGGAGGACGTGCCCGCGTACCGCCAAATAGGAATGGATTTCATCAAACTTTCCGACCGGACCGAGGGGACCGCCTTTCTTTTGCAAACCGCCAAAGCCTACGCCGCGGGACACTACGACGGCAACCTCTTCGACCTGATTTTCCGGAGCGGCCGAAAAATCCGGGCGGGACTGGGCTGGGTCCAGCCCGGAGCGCCGGCGCAGCCCATCCCGGTCATCATCCGGAATTCGGTGCTGACGGAATTGAAATTCATCGAACAGATCAAAACGCTCCGCGGCGCCAAGCGGGCGGAATTTTATACGAAGGCGGCGGCGCGCGCGGTGTCATTGACGAATCCCCAAGCCGTCGAAGAGTGGCTCAGTGTGCTTCAGGCGCGCATCGCCGCGTGACTAATGACGTTATGTGTGGCAGGGACGACGCGTAGCGTCCAGCGGCGCAACTTATCCACTGCTGATATTACACCGGCAACTTCTTTTCGCTCCCGCGCATAACCTGTTCGGCCACCTTTTCGGCCATCGCCTGCGTGCCGAGAATCTTGCAGCCTCGCTCAGCTAGATCGGCCGTGCGCCAGCCGGCGCGCCAGACCGCCGCAAGCGATTGTTCGATCAGTGCCGCGGCTGCGTCCAGGCCGAAGCTTTCACGCAGCAGCATGGCCAGCGAATAAATTTGGCCGGCGGGATTGGCCGCGTCGGTGCCGGCCAGGTCGCGCGCGCAACCGTGATTGGTCTGATAGACCCCATGACCCGGCGCGTCGAAGTTGCCGGAAAACGTCACGCCGCGTGAAGAAACCAGAACGCCGGTGACATCCGCCAGCACGTCGCCGAAAAGATTCGGGGCGGCAATAACGTCGAAGTTCGCCGGGTTTTGAATCAGCTCGTAAGCGGCGAGGTCCACATTCATGAACGTCGGCTCGATCCCCTGTCGCCGCGCCACCGCGTCCCCCACCTCGCGCCAGAGGGCCGTGATGGTCGGAATGCCGCCATCCTTGACGATGATGTGCAACTTGCCGCGGCGGCCGGCGGCGGCGCGCGCCGCCACCTCCACCAGCCTGTGCACTTCCGCTTCGCTGTATTGGAATGAATGTTTGGCCACCCGGCCATGGTCCGTGGCGCAATCGCCCCACTGTCCCTGGTAAACCCCGCCGGTGTTGTCCCGCACGATGAGCAGGTCCACATCTTTCAAAAAATGCGGCGCGATTCTGCCGGCGGACGCCAGTTCGGGCGCGGGTTGGACGGGAACAAACTTGCAGAACAAATCGAATCGCCGGCGCAAGTCATACACGTAACGGCCGCCGCCCGGTCCGCTCAGAATCGCCCCGCCCGACTCGAAAACATCCGCGCAAAACGCCACGGTGTCCTCAGGCAGCCATTGCCCGCAGGAGGCCGCGGCTGCTTCGCCAATTAATCCGCCCTGCCGCACTTCAAATTTCAGACCCAGGGCCTGCTCGACCGATTTCAAAACTCGCAGGCTGGCCCGGACCACCTCCGGGCCGATGCCGGTCCCTTCCAGGACACCGATCATCCGGCTCTGGGAGGGATATAGCCGTGGCAAACCCCGGCTATCGGCGGGCAGATAATGAGTTAGTTTGACAGACTTCGCCCGATTGGAGACGGAGCGGCTTGATTTGGTCCTCATGTTTTTTATGGCATCACCCGCAAACCTTGCAGGCGGATTCTGGCGCAAATCCGCGCCCGAAAGCAAGCACTTGCTCTCTCCTGCTCACTTCCGAAACCGCCAACATCTTGGCGGCGGGTTTCGTCTGACTGCGCGCAACTGACCAGCTTTCCCGGCGCGCGGCCTTTCAGGCCGCTTCAGCATTCGAGGGGGATTGGACCATACGATTAATTGCCCTGGGTCCTCGGTTCAGACCTGCGTGTAGTCGAACCGGGCCACGTAAATGGCCCGCGCGCTGTTGATGTAGGCGCTGTAAACCGTCTTCATCGCGTGCTCTTCCTCGTTCGCCGAGAACAGTTGCGCGTCCTGCTCGCCCGTGCGGATGAACTCCCGGTCCTGCGAAGGCTTGCGGAAAATGCGCCCGCCCTTGATGTTGATCTCCGGGTAGCACTTGTTTACCGCCGGATCGAGGGTCGAATCCGGGATGAACACCCAGCGGATGCCCTTGTAGTTCACGCTGATCCAGCCCTTCTCAAGGATTTTTTCCTCCGGCTTGGTGGACAGCGGCGCGGCCGGCGAACACTTCACTTCCTTGTTGTACGTGTTCTGGACCAGAGGCCGCTCGTCGTCCGCCAGTTCCACCACCTGGAAGTACTGGTTGATCCACCCCATCTGCGCATAGAGGTATTTGTGCACACCCGATACAAAATCGTAGCCACAACCCGGGTTTTCGGCGCGTGTGCAAATGGGATTTGCACTTTCCTGGGAGGCAAAATCGGACGAAAAAACCGCAGAACCCCCGACGCGATTTTCTGGACTTGTGATGGCCTTTGCCGCCGGGCTGGACAGCCCCGGCAGCAGTGCGCACAGCAACAGGTTGAACAGTCGTGCGGCCATCGGATTGACGTGGCCAGTGTAGCCAAAAGGCCGCCGACAGGGAAGCAGCTAAATGAGGAAAAATCAGGCTGGCGCGTCGGTGCCAGGCTGTGTGTCTGCGCCGTTGGCCGGCGGCAGTTTGGCCGGATGTGTCAGAAGGTGCGTCCCACCTGAAAATGAGTGGTTCCGTGACCTCCGAATGACAGGAATGTGGCTACGTTTTTGCCCCTTCAGATTGGGTTACTGGTTTGGTTCCACGCAGTCTTTGCACCACAAATACGGCGGGCAAAATGCCACAAATGACGACCGGATACCAAAGGCTGATCATGAACGTCCACCAAGTTTCATTTGTTTCAGTGTGTTCGATTAACCGAAAATAGAGTCCCCAGCCAGTCCAACCCCGTTCAGTTACACTTTTGTCGCCAGTGAAGCTGACTACACTACCTGTATAGGGCATGGCTCGATTGAAGAAGACTAAAATACCACCCCAGTTACTTGTGACGGCAACATGAAGGTTGCTACCCAGTGAGGCAGAAGACCAGTGTATGCCCGATTCGTCTGCTCGGGGATTGGAAGTAGCTAGCCATGCGTAGGCAAGGAGACCGGCAAATCCACAAAATAAGACTGTGGAAGCGTAAGCACAGTTCTTATACAGCCTGTTTTTCATTGGACACCTCGTTCATTAAAACCCAAAGTCGCTCCTTATGGTGGAGCGTGACGATGGTAAAACAGTGTAAGGAGCAAAAGCGCTTGCGGTTCCAGAGGTGATCTCTCCATTCGGGTTCCAATTATGATCCCAATGTCCTCCCGCATTCAACCAAATCACCTCATGGGCAAAAATATTCGCAAAAGTTTGGGCTGTCGGACTGCTGCTAGTCTCTGAATTAATGGCAGTTGGATTAACACTTGTTTCCCCTCTAGCAGAAGAGGCAATGCCAAACTTTAATCCCCAAGTAACCCGATCAACATAGGTGTGTTTTGGGCTGCCAATCCATTCCAATGTGCCCGGACCGCTTGATTCATCATGGACTTTGATGGTTACACTATGTCCAGCGGGAGGATGGTCAAACACATTGGCTGAAAGCTCTGTTTGGAGGGTGCTCTGGACCGCACTCGGACTGAAACGTGATGGCGCACCAGAAGGGTCAACGCTAATATAAACAATTATCGAAGGCGAAAATGCGAGATTCTCAAATCCAGGTTCGGATGTCACGGGCGTGCCAATTGTCGTTGCAAGCAAACCATAAATAGAAGCGCTATTGATGCCGAAACTGTCACCAATTGAAAAGTCATCATTCCCCGATGGATCAACGTTATCCACCGGATCATCCTCCGCATAGAGGTATTTGTGGACCCCCGATGCAAAATCGCAGCCACAACCGGGGTTTTGGGCGCGTGTGCCAATGGGATTTGCACTTTCCTGGGCGGCAAAATCGGACGAAAAAACCGCAGAACCCCCGACGCGATTTTCCGGGCGTGTGATGGCCTTTGCCGCCGGGCTGGACAGCCCCAGCAGCAGCGCGCACAGCAACAGGTTGAACAGTCGTGCGGACATCGGGTTGACGTGGCCAGTGTAGCCAAAAGGCCGCCGATAGGGAAGCAGCTAAATGAGGAAAAATCAGGCTGGCGCGTCGGTGCCAGGCTGCGGGCCTGCGCCGTTGGCCAGTGGCAGCTTGGCCGGATGCGTCAGCCGGTGGACTTCGATGAGCTTCTGGATGTTGACGCGTGTGTAAATCTCGGTGGTATTCAACCGGGCGTGGCCGAGCATTTGCTGGACGTAACGCAGATCCGCGCCTTTCTCCAGCATCAAGGTGGCCATCGCGTGCCCAAACAGGTGGCAGTTCAAAAAGGCGCAGTGGAGTGACGCCGATGAAAAGCTCATCGAGTGAACGCCCACGGGGGAGCCAAGTCTTGTCGGGCTTCGCGGCGTAGCTCTTTTAAGGGGAAGCGAAACCGACAAGTCTTGGCGACGGGGGGAATGCTAAAGTTGCCCGTGCTGGACTCAGCGCCCTCGTGGCGGCAGACTGACCACGGACATTGCTGGGACATTTGCCCGGACATTCAGTGGACGCCAAATCCTTAGCCGGCTAAGGGGTAACGCGTGCACTGCTTAAATTCGGCGTGCTGGCACTCCGATTGCAATACTTTTCGAGCCCGAGTTTGTCGATGGTCTCAGCCTTCCAAATCTCAAGTTGGGCCAACGCCACTTCCGGCTTTGGCAAAAGCTTCTCCTCCACTGACCCTGCCCTGGCCGCTAGCTCCAATACCCAAGGAGTTGTTGATTTGCTAAACCGTTGCTTTAGCTCGTCCAACACTTCCAGAGCGGGAGAATAGTCGCCGTTTTTGATCAATGTGCAGGCCAAAGCTTCCAAGGTGTGCGGATTTACGCGCTGCCTGTCCATCTCAACATCCGCCTTCAGAAAATTAAGAACTCCGGCCAATGTGGAAACGCTGTTGAGAAACGGAATTGCCTCACAATGAATTACCGCACGCAAGTCTACCAACAGGTTTGGATTATCGAGACGCCAATTAACGGCATTCCCGATACGCTTCCCATAGTTAAAGCTGACGCCGTCGTTAGGAATGAAAAGCGGCAGAAAAAAAACCCAAAGATGAAAACAGTTGGCATCAGAAGTATTCTCAAAATACAGTCCACACAGGAAATCCTCCAGAGGCGACTTGAACACCATTTTTCCCCCTGCTACGAAGCCGGGTAAATCGGGCAAAAGTCCTTTCCCAATTTTTTCAGCCTGTTTAGTCGTCATGGCCTAATTTCTATAACTGGTATGTCGCGGCAAGCAGGCGGCAGATTGTCTCGAATCTGCTGGATGCGCTCTGGAGTAAGTTTAGCACTGCCTGTTTTCAAATCCCAAATCGCTTGCGGTGCCTTCACATCTCCTTTGACTACATCCAAACGCACCGATCCTGGGTAGCCGTATGGTTTTATCTCTCCTTTATAGTATGAGACTTCCGAGTTCAGCCCCATAGCTTTTACGTCTTTTGCGAACTCCGTGTGGGCTTTTGTGCCAAAACCACTCATTCCCTCCTTCAACCCAGTTTCATCCTCCACAGTTTTGGCAGCACGGGCAGCAGCACCCATCAAATCCGTTGTCGTTGATTCAGTCGCCGCAAATCCTTGTGCGCCACTCGTAGTCGGATCGTTGACTTCGACGCCGACCGTTTCCCCATCAACTTCGCCGCCAAAAACCAAGTCGCCGGCAATATCAGCAACCATTCCAACTGCAACGCCAATTCCAACTCCGATGGCGACACCTTCAAAATAATTTCCCAAAATCGCCGACTCCGTCTCGTTGTTTTGAACTCCTATGAGTGTCGTCTGCATCGCGTTGCCGGCAGCCAGGACAGCACCGTTATACATTGCGTCCAGACTGCTCCCGATGGACATCGAGATGGACAGACTGATGAGGTCATCGTGGCCGGACGGATCAACGCCATTGACCGGGTTTGCCTCCGCATAGAGGTATTTGTGCACACCCGATGCAAAATCGTAGCCACAACCGGGGTTTACCCCTGATGCCGCAACGGGATTGGTGCTGTCAGTGAAGGTAAAATTGGGCGAAAAAGTTGGGGAACCCCCGACGCGATTTTCCGCACGTGTGATTGCCTTTGCCGCCGGGCTGGACAGCCCCAGCAGCAGCGCGCACAGCAACAGGTTGAACAGTCGTGCGGCCATCGGATTGACGTGGCTAATGTAGCCCAAGGGCGGCTAAGGGGAAAGCAACTAAAAGAGGAAAAATAAGGCTGCCGGCGCGTCGGTGCCAGGCTGCGGGCCTGCGCCGTTCGGCGGTGGCAGCTTGGCCGGGTGCGTGAGCCGGTGGACTTCAATCAGCCTGGATGTTGACGTGCGTGTAAATCTCGGCCTTGTTCAACCGGGCGTGACCGAGCATCTGCTGGACGTAACGCAGGTCGGCGCCGTTCTCCAGCATGAGCGCGGCCATTGCGTGACGGAACAGGTGGCAACTGCCGGTTCTGTTCACGCCGCTGGCCTCCACGTAACCATGAACCACGTGGCTCAGGACACCCGGCGTCAGGCCGGGCCCCGACACGCACAGGAACACTTCGCGCTCGTCGGGTTCAACGATGAGTTTGGGGCGCGCCTAACTTTCACTTGGTTCGTCAACCGAGAAGCCATTCCAGCGTTTGATATTTATTGGCATGGTTTATGTACTGGTTGGCGTGCCGAGTTCAAACGTCCCGCCCGGTGCGAACAGCACGCATGTCCGCTTCTTAAGGGACGGAGTGACAGCAAAGTCACACCCTTATAAAACAGTTCAATTCGCTTTTCCATTAAAATAAAACCAAGTGCAGCGTGCCCAATATGCAAATGCTCCAACCAGCACCAATGCCTTAACCATCTCGACAGTGAGCGCTATCACGAGAGCGCCAGCAGTCTTAGGCCACCACCAAATCAGCCTTTTATCCAACACAGATGGATATATTGCCTCCAGTGCGACTATGCCTATAGCGATCAGAATAACGAAACAA
>JBEKMW010000014.1:0-57608 GCA_049523455.1 Verrucomicrobiota bacterium
GTAACCCATCTCGGTTTCGGTTCGCATAAACAGCGTGCGCCCGCAAACGGGCGCACCCAGAACCTAATCGGCCCGCAAAACCGAGGCAAGTTGAATTTGTGATTTTTTTCACAAGACGGCTTAATTTCCTGACTTTTCGTAATTTTTACCGGAATTTTACCTCCCTTCGCCGCCCTCCGTGTTATCAACTTGCGCTTGTCGCCGGCGGTGGGTGGTGTAAAATGCACCTTCGCGGCAGGTGAAGAATTATGAGAACGTTCGCCGAATTGAATTTTTCGGGGCGGCTTATAGCCGTCGAGGGCCTCGACGGCTCGGGCAAATCCACAGAGATTTATCTGCTCAAACGCTGGCTGGAGGCGGAAGGCATCAAGGTTTATTTCAGCGAATGGAACTCGTCCGAGCTGGTAAAATCCGCCACCAGCAAGGGCAAGAAACGCGAATTGCTCACGCCCAGCACCTTCAGCCTCATCCACGCCACCGACTTTGCCGACCGCTATGAGCGCCATTTGCTGCCGCTGCTCCGGGCCGGATACGTGGTCCTGTGCGACCGGTATATTTTCACCGCCTACGCGCGCGACGTCACGCGCGGCTGCCCGCCGGACTGGGTGCGCGGCATCTACAATTTCGCCGCGTTGCCCGACCTCACGTTTTTCTTCAAGGCCGACTTGGAAGTGTCGCTCAACCGCATCCTGGAAGGCCGGCCCAAGCTCAAGTTCTTCGAGGCCGGCATGGATTTGCGGCTTTCGACCGACCCGTATGAAAGTTTCCGCATCTTCCAGGGCCGCATCCTCGAGCAATATATGGCCATGAGCCGTGAATTCAATTTCGTGGTGATTGACGCCAATCAAAACGTGGAAACGCAGCAGGGCGCCATACGCAAGCTGGTCAGCGAGAGAATTGACCTCGAATATTTCAAGCGCCGCAGCCCGTTGCCGCTGCCGCCGGCGTTCCGGCGCAAAAAGAAGCTTGAGACAGAGGAGGACATGGCCGCATGAATAACCATTCTGGCAAATGCCAGCGCCGCTTTTATGGTCTTGGCATTCCCGGGGTCCAGTTGGACGAACTCGCCGGCAAACTGATCGTGGTGGAGGGTGCGGATGGCTCGGGGCGCTCCACGCAAATCGCGCGGCTCGTTGATTGGCTGGAAACCCAGGGCCACGCCACGGTTCAGGTCGGCCTCAAACGTTCGACGCTGGTCAGCGCGGAATTGGAAAAGGCCCAGGAAGGCAACATCCTCAGCCGGACGACGCTCAGCTTGTTTTACGCCACCGATTTCGCCGATCAACTGGAGAACATCATTCTGCCCGCCCTCAAAGCCGGCTTCATCGTGCTGTCCGACCGCTACATTTACACGCTCATGGCGCGCGACATGGTGCGCGGCATTGACGAAGCCTGGTTGAAAAACCTCTACGGCATAGCGCTGGAACCGGACGCGGTCTTCTACCTCGAAGTCGAACCGCAAGAACTGGTGCAACGCAACCTGTCAAAAAAAGCCGCCCTCGATTACTGGGAAAGCGGCATGGACCTCGGCCTGTCCCGCGATATGTTCGACAGTTTCCTCAAATACCAGGAGAACGTGCAGGCGGTGTTCCGTCAGTTGCAAAAGACCTACGGCTTTACCATCGTGGATGGCAACCGCCCGGTGGAATCGCTCACCGCCGAGCTGAGCGAGAAGATTGGCGCCGTGCTGGCGAAAAAATGACGGGCCTCAAACGCCCGGCGGTGGGGCGTTCGTGGCCGATTCCGGCGGCGCGTTGGTCGGTGGCAAGTCGGCCGGGGCATTCGTCGCCGGCGGCGGACGATGGGGCGCAAGCTGCTTCATCAATTCTTCGAACTGCTTCTTTTGGTCCGGCGTAAGCACCGCCCGGATGTGTTGACGTACGTCCTGCGTCACCGAGCGGAATTCCGGCGCGACCAGCTTCCAAAGATCCCGGTTCCGTTCCTGCCCATTGGCGATGATTTTTTCGATTTTCGCCCGCTGCTCCGCCGTCAGATGCAATTTCGCGTCCAGTTGTTCCACAAACTTCTGGGTCATCACTTGCGGGTACGGGCGGGGTGCCGGAGGTGCATGCTTGACGTAATTGACGAGCAAACCGCCCGTCAATACCCCGGAGCCAAAAATAACCACCGTGGCCAGAATGACTCTCCAGGAATTCACTGTGCTTGATCGCTTTGATCCACAGAGGCCAGGAGCGTGGTTTCAAAATTCTGCGACAAATCAGTCGTCGAAGCGGCGGGGTTGAGGAACGTCCACGCGCCCAACAGCAGCGCCACCGCGGCGCACGAGGCGGCGGCGCGCCACAAGCCCCGCACCCACCCCACCCACGGGTCCGGCGCCGGGCGCGACTCAATCAATGCCAGCACGCGCTTCTCGAAAGTGTACGGCACCCGGTCGCTTCCCTCGGGCGGAATCCGGGCGGCGGCAATGAGCTTCTTTTGCAGTTCGGCGATGTTCATACTTGCCCAATTTTTAGACGAATGGTCACAGCCTTCGGTTACAACTAGAGATATTTCTCCCGTGCCATTTTGGACAGTATTTTCCGCATTTCGGCGCGGGCCCGAAAAGCGCGCACCTTCACCAGCGGCACCGACCAGCCGGTCAGCTTGGCAATTTCCTTCACCGGCCGGTCTTCAATCTCCAGCAAAATAATGACCAGCCGCGCTTCCGGCGAAAGCCGCTCCAACACGCGTCCGATGAGCAGTTTCGCGGCGTCGGCATCTTCACTGGCGGTTTCCGGCTGGGCGGCAAACCGCTCCAGCCAGTCGTTCTCCGGTTTCGACAAGTCGGTAAACGGCATCTCCCGGTTCCGCTGGTGGATCCGCAAAAAGTCGTAGCACGTTCGCACCGTGAGCCGCATCAGCCAGTGCTCAAAGGGCGCCTCGCCCCGGAAGCTGCGGAGCTTGTCAAACGCCTTGAGCCAGACTTCCTGCGCAATGTCCTCCACCTCGTTCTCGCGCCGGGCGTACCGGCGGGCAGTGGCAAACACGCGGGGCGAATATTTTTGAATCAACGGCTCGAAGCTCGCCGTGTCACCGCGCAACACGGCGGCAATCAACTCCGCTTCGGTCCGTTCCATTCTCGCGATTATGCCGTGTCACCCTGCCACGCCAAAGGCAAAACCGTAATCCGCCGCCAGGTCACGGCCGGGTAATGCCCAGCGCCGCTTCGAGGCTGGCGGAAAAGCGGGCGAAATTTTCAGTGATCTTACGGGGTTGTTCTTCCAGCGTGACCCACATGCGCGGCGCAGTTTCCGGCCGCCGGCGGATCAATTCCATGCTGGCCACCATCAGCGAAAGACTGTTATTCAGGTCATGGCGCAGCAGGGTCAGAGTTTCATTCAACTCGCGCACTTGCGCCACACTCAACGTAACCGGCTCGTTCGGCAAGGACATGCCAAAACATGGACGCCGTTTCCTGTGAAATCAAGCCGTGAACGGGATTCGCGTCTGCATCTGGGAAGTTCCGCCAAACGCAAAGCCTCGCGGCGCGCGGCGTTTACGCCGCTTCCGCACCGCCCGCCGAAAAATCAATCGTTTGACCCAACTGCTTTCGTGCGCCGAAGCAACCTGGAGGCCGCGCGCCAGCGCAACTTGTCAGATCACCCGGATTGGCTCTGGATTCCCGCGACTCCTTCCGTTAGCTTTCCCTCGATATGTTTGATACGGTCAGGGCCGGATTGGAAATCGCCACGGGAAAACTCGTGCATTTGCGGAGGTTTCTTTGACGTGCCGGCTGCCCAAAAGCGGCTGGGCGAGCTTAACGACCTCATGGCCGCCGATGGCTTCTGGAACAATCGCGAAAAGGCCCAGTCGCTGATTGACGAGGCCAATTCCCTCCGCAACAAAATCGAACCGCTCATCGAGTCGGAAAAACGCCTGGAGGACTTCCGCGTGATGCTCGAACTCGGCGAGGCCGAGCCTCCGGCCGCGCAGCCAAAAGTTCAGCAGGATCTCGAACGTGACGTGGCCGCGTTTCTCAAGGAACTGGATGTGCTCGAACTCCGCGTCTTTCTCAGCGGTCCGCACGACCGGAAGAATTGCATCCTCAGCATCAACGCCGGCGCCGGCGGCACCGAGGCGTGTGACTGGGCCAACATGCTGCTGCGCATGTACCAGCGCTGGGCCGAATCGCGCGGCTGGGAGGCCGAGGTCGAAGACGCGCTGCCCGGCGAAGGCGCCGGCATCAAGAGTGCCACCATGATCATCAAAGGCGAGAACGCCTATGGCTTTTGCAAGGCCGAGCGCGGCGTCCACCGCCTCGTCCGCATCTCGCCGTTCGATGCCAACAAGCGGCGCCATACCAGCTTCGCCAGCGTGGACGTCATCGCCGAAATCGAAGAGACGGACCCCGACATCGTCATCCCGCCCAATGAGTTTCAAATTGACACCTTCCGCTCCGGTGGCAAGGGCGGCCAGAACGTGAACAAGGTGGAAACCGCCGTCCGCATCACGCACGTGCCCACCGGCCTTGTCGTGGCCTCGCAATCCCAGCGTTCGCAACATCAAAACCGCGCCACCGCCATGCGCCTCCTGCTGTCCCGCATTTTCGCTCAGCGCCTCGACGCCCAAAAGGCCGAGATGGAGCGGTTTTACGGCGAGAAAGGCAGCATCTCGTGGGGCAACCAAATTCGCAGCTACGTCTTCCAGCCCTACCGCATGGTGAAGGACTTGCGCACCGGCGTCGAAACCAGCAACGTCCAGGCCGTCATGGACGGCGATCTCGACCCGTTTGTGAACGCCTGGCTCCGCGCCGGCTGTCCCACCAAAAGGGTGCAGGGCGTGAAGGACGAAGAAGATTAAATGACTAAACCATAATGACGAATGACCAAGGAATTTCAAAATGACGAATGACGAATGACGAATGGAGCCCACGAAGTGATGTGCTCTACTGGATTGGGTCATTCGTGCTTCGTCATTCTTTCGTCATTAGGATTTAGTCATTAGTCATTTTCCGATGACCATCCTCGATAAAATCGTTGAGCAGAAGAAACGCGAAATCGCGCAGTTGCCCGCGCGCCTCATCGCCGCCGGCGACCTGCGCGACGCCCTGCTCGAACGCGGCGAACCGCGTGATTTTATCGCCGCCCTCCGCCACGCAACCCGCAACCCGCAACCCGCAACACGCATTGCCCTGATAGCGGAGGTCAAAAAAGCGTCACCGTCTGCGGGCGTGATTTGCAAAGACTTCGATCCCGTCCGCATCGCCAAAGCATACCAAGCGGCCGGCGCAAGCTGCCTTTCGGTTTTGACCGACGAGAAATTCTTCCAGGGTTCGCTGGATTATCTCCGCCAAATCCGTGCAGCGGTGAAGCTGCCCTTGCTGCGCAAGGATTTCATCATTGACGAGCGGCAGATATTGGAAGCCCTCGAATGGGGAGCCGACGCCATCCTGCTGATTGTGGCCATATTGAGGGATGAACAACTGCAAAAACTCCATTCGCTGGCCACCGAAGCCGGTTTGGCCGTGCTGGTGGAAGTCCACGACGAAGCCGAATTACAACGAGCGTTGAAAATCGGCCCGAACCTCATAGGCGTGAACAACCGCGATTTGAAGACCTTCAAGGTTGACCTGGCTACGACGGAACGGCTCGCAGCGGTTCTCAACCGTAGGACAGGCGTCGCGCCTGTCTCTGACTCAAAAAATAAAAATGGAGACGAGCCCGCCCCCGCTCCCACGCTGGTCGCAGAAAGCGGAATTCACACCCGTGCCGACGTCGAACGGTTGCAGAAGTGCGGTGCGAACGCTATTCTAATCGGTGAATCGCTGCTTCGTGGCGGCAGCATTCAGTCGAAAATCCATGGACTGATTTCGTAGGACAGGCGTCGCGCCTGTCTCTAACTCCAAAAATGAATGTGGAGACGGGCGCGACGCCCGTCCTACTTACGATTCTTCGCCAGTTGTTTCGCCAACCGGATCGCGGAAATCATGCTCGAAGGATTTGCAATTCCCTTTCCCGCAATGTCATATGCCGTGCCGTGGTCGGGCGAGGTGCGGATGAATGGCAACCCCAGCGTCCAGTTCACCCCCGTGTCAAAAGCCACGGCCTTCAAAGGCGCGAGTCCCTGGTCGTGATACATCGCCACGACGGCATCGAAATCCCCGCGCAGGGCATAGTGGAAAACCGTGTCGCCGCTCAACGGGCCGGCCACGTCCGACCCGCGTTTGCGCGCGGCCCGAACCGCCGGCCCAATCGTCTTGATTTCCTCGTCGCCAAATTCCCCGCCCTCGCCCGCGTGGGGATTGAGGCCGCACACGGCGATCTTCGCTCGTGCCAAACCCAGATCTCGGCACGCTTGCGCGGCCAGTTCGATCGCCAGCGCAATCTTTTCCGCTGTCAATTTCCGCGGAACCGATTTGATGGAAATGTGGATGGTCGCCAGCGCCACGCGCAGCCAGCGGTCCTTTTCGTCATGGCCCAGCAGCATCATCGCCGTCCGTTTGGCGCCGGCCAGTTGGGAGAGAAATTCCGTCTGTCCGACAAAATTCTTATGGCCGGCGCGGATGATCGCCTCCTTGTTCACGGGCGCGGTGACCATGCCGTCCAATTCGCCGCGCAAACAATGTTCCGCGCCCGCGCGCAGCGCGGCCATGGCTGAGTTGGCGGCCAGGGGTGAACCGACGGTCAGCTTTTTCGGCAGGGCGGCCGTAGTCGGTTGGACCACCAGAAATCTCCCGGCTTGGTCCTTGCTGGAAAAGCGTTCCAGCGGCAGATGGAGCGAAAGCTCCCAGTTCAGACGTTCAACGGTACCCGCATCCCCGATAATCAGATACTTCGTATCATCTCTTTGGACTTCGGCGGCAATGGCTTTGAGCGCCACTTCCGGCCCGACGCCGGTCACATCACCAAGCGTGATGCCGAGTCGGCCGATCATTGGAAAATCTCGATGAAGCTGTTCTTTTTCAGCGAGTCAATCCATTTTGCCTGGAGGCGGGCCTGCTCCTGGTCACGGAGGCTCTTTTCGATGTCACTGCGGACGTCGCTGAGAGATTTGACGTGGGCCGTCCGCGCTTCCTCCACCAGCATCAGGTAGCAGGCTTCGGGCGTATCAATCACGTCGCTCAACTCGCCGGGTTTCAGCGCAAAGGCCACGTCGGCCAGTTCCTTGCGCAGCACGGAGCGCTCCACCCAGCCCCAATCCCCACCCTGTTTTTGCTGCGAACCCTGCGAATAAACGGCCGCCATCTCCTGAAACGTCGCGCCTTCCTTGATTTGGCCGCGGATTTCGCGGGCCAGCGTCAGCGTGTTGGTTTCATCGGGTGAACTCTTGTTGAGCACCAGCATGCGCAGCTTCACTTCGTCCTCCACCTTGTAATCATTCTGATGGGCCAGGTAATAGGTTTCCACCTTGTATGGCGAAATGACGATTTCCTGCGCCACGTTTTGGTGGCGCAAATCGGCCTCCACAATCTGGTCGCGCACATCCTTGCGGAACTGTTCCAGCGTGATCCCTTGCGCCTGCAATGATTGCATCGCCGTCACCCGGTCGCCAAAGTCTTCCCGGATTTTGTCCTGCACCCACTGGTCCACCGTCGCGTCCGGTATCTTGTTATATTTGCTGTCGAATTCGTGCAGGATCAATTGGCGCTCCACCAGAATCTCCAGGCTGTTGCTCAGCACCAGGTCGAGCTTCTGCGCGTACTGAGCGGGATCTGCAGCATACTGGCGGCGCAAGTCCTCCGCCGCGAGCCTCGCCAGGTCCCCCACCTGCGCGTAGGTGATGACCGTGTCGTTAACAATGGCTTTCACGCCGTCAGCCAGCTCGGCGCCCGCGCGCGGCGCCACGCAACCGACCGCTGCACCAAGCAAAATCAACAGATACCTTTTCATCAATATGGAGTGAATTCTAACGACAACCCGCGGTGCGTCAAGCACCACGCCCAATTTCTGTCATCTCCGATCCAGCCAATACAGCAAAACCGCCAGCACCGCCGAGAGCATCAGGGCGAAAACTATCGCCCACTTCAAATACTTCATACGCTTGCGCCGGGCTGCCGATTTACCCATGCCCGGCAGCAGGTAGTAACGTTCGTGCTCTTTCTTGCCCTTGAAAAAGAACATTGCCACATTGCTTACCACAAAGCCCGCCCTTACTCAATCCCCCTTGCTGGCGCTTGCACTCTACACGTGGCCCCGTTACCGTTGCCTCTGTGACTCTCGAAGACCATGTCGGCGATATTATCCGCAAGGCGCGGGCCATGAGCGGCGTTTCGGAGGCCGTGGCGGCCGAGGCCGCCGGCATTTCCACCGTTGCGTTGCAGGCACTGGAGGAAAATGGAAATTTTACCGGACCCTTGAACTTCGTTGCGCTGGGAAAAATGCTCGGACTGCACCCGCAAAAGCTCGAAGCAATCGCCCGTGGCTGGCTGCCCGCGCAAAAGGATTTGTCCATCTGGCACGAATTCCGCGTCTTCAGATCGTCCGGCGAAGGTCTCACCGTGAATTGTTATCTGGTGTGGGATGAGGCCACCCGTGAGGCCGCGCTTTTCGACACTGGCCTCAACGCCACGCCCATCCTGGATTGCCTCTCGCACGAACAACTCCAGCTTCGCCACGTGTTCATCACACACTCGCATTGGGACCATGTCGGGGCGCTGCCGAACCTCCGCGAGGCCTTTCCCAAGGTGCGGTTGCATTCCGGTTCCCAAAAGGCCCCGGTGGACCAACGCAACAAACCCAGCGAAATTGTCCACATCGGCGGATTGCGCGTCACGCACCGCCAAACGCCCGGTCACGCCGAGGACGGGGTGACTTACCTCGTCGGCAACTGGCAGGACGACGCGCCCCACGTGGCCGCCGTGGGCGATGCCATTTTTGCCGGCTCCATCGGCCGCGGCAACCAATCGTGGGATTTGGCCCGGCAAAAGGTCCGCGAGCAAATTCTATCGCTGCCGCCGGATACCTTGCTGTGCCCCGACCACGGTCCGCTCACCACCGTGGCCGAGGAAAAAGAGCACAACCCGTTCTTCTAAGTGGGTTTTGGGCAAGCACGAACTCCCTGACAATTTTTCCCCCAACCAAATGTTCCTGGATGATGCGCTCAAGCGTTTCGGGCGTGCAGGAGTGATACCACACGCCTTCCGGATAAACCACGGCAATGGGCCCGCAGGTGCAGATTCTCAGGCAATTCGCCTTGGTGCGGTACACCAGCGGTTCCGGGCCGGCCAGTCCCAGTTCCTTAAGCCGCCGTTTCAAAAACTCCCAAGACGCCAAACCCTGCTCTTTCGTGCAACACTTCGGCTCGGTCTGGTCGGCGCACAGAAAAATATGGTGTCGGATCTTTTCCAAACCCAGCGATTCAACTGCCGCTTGCCATCCGGAATTCATAAATAATCGTTCGCGTTCTGTTAATGCCACAAGGTCAGGCCGACGACCCCCACCACCGCCACCACGCCCCCGGCCAGTGAGCGAATGGTGATTTTTTCGCCTTCAAAAATCCTGGCCAGCGGCAGCATGACGATGGGAGTGGTGGCGATGATGGCCGTAACGATGCCGGTGGGGGTGTTTTCCAACGCCCATTGCATGCAAGTCACGCCCACGGTCTGGCCGGCGAGGCTGTTGACCAGCACCCACGGCCAGACGTTCCATTTGTCCCGCCCGGAAACGGAGTCAATCATTTGCGCGTCATCTCCACGCCGCCGCGCGTGACGCCATTTGACCAGGAGAAAAACCACGCCCAGCACCAGCAGGCCACCAATGACCCGCTGATAACCGGTCGTGCCGGGATCCGGATGTTCCCCCGCCGCGTGTGCCACGAAGTAAGCTTTGCGACTCAATACCGCCCCCAGCGCCCCGCCCACCGCCGCCACGACCGTGGCCACAATGCCGGCCCAAAACCGCCGCAGCCCGATCTTCATATGCTCACCCGGCGCCAGCGCCACGATTACGCCCATGAGAATTACCGCCACGCACAGGAGTTGCCGCGCCCCCAATTCCGTTCCCAGCCAGAGCCATTCAATCACAATGGCGCACGGTGCCACCAGACATTGGGTGAGCAACACGGTCAGCCGGCTCCCCAGCCTCGGCAGGGCTTGAAAATACGCCGTGTCGCCCAGCCCAATCCCCGCAAGCCCGCTCCATATGAATATCCAAAACGCCGCCCCGCCCGTGCCGGTGCCAAAGCAATTCGCCCAGATGGCCAGAAAAACGAACGCGCTCAAGACGCGCCAGAAGTTGGCTTCCACGCCCCCCAATCGCGTGGCCGTGCGATGCGCGCAGAGCGCGGACGCGGCAAACAACAGCGTGGTCAGGACGGCGGCAAACATGACAGGACCGCGGCAATTTCAACCCGCGGGCGGTTCGCGGCGCTCGGAGAATTTGGGTAGTGTCCTAAATTCAGGAGCGCGGCTCTATGAGCCGCAGCGCATCCCCACGCAATCCAAGCCGCTGCGGGTCGCAGACCCGCGCTCCGAAAACAAATCGGGACACTACCAGAATCTGCCGGCGCGTGACTATAATTGCTCGTAGTATTCGTCTGAGCCGAGTTCGTTGGCGCCTTCGACTTCCACGCCGCTTTCCCCGAGAATCTTGGCGATGTCGGGTGCCACCCACTGTTTGTTCTTGCCCTTCTTGACCATCGGCTTGATCCGGTAACGCCCCATGACGTCATGTTCGACTATGCCGCGGTCTTCCATCCGCGCCAGCACCGGTTTGGCCCAATCCGGGTCGTCGTAAAACCGCTTCTTGATCCCGGCGCGGCGCGCAATTTCCATGGCCGCGGCAAAATCCTCCCCGCACGTCTTCAAAAATTGATATATTTCCCGTTCGTCTCCGTCCATGTCCGAATCCTGCCAGATGCCGCCGCGCGCGTCGAGCCTTTAACCCGCATCCGTCGTAGCGCAGACATTCCTGTCTGCGGGTTCAGGGGACATTCCTGTCCCGTGTTCCGAAACTGGCGGTTGGAAAACCGCCCGCACCCGCAGGCTCGAAAACCTGCGCTACGAAGCAGCCGCCGCGCGCGTCGAGCAGTTAAAGCCGCGCCGCAATCAGCCGCTCCAGCTTCACTGCGTCGGCATTGAAGAGCCGGACGCCTTCCGCGGTCTTTTCCGTGGCCATGGCATTTTCGTTCAACAGCCAGCGGAACTTCTTTTCGTCCAGCGACAGCCGTTCCACCTGGCCGCCGCGGGCCAGCTCGGGGCTGAGCTTGCGCGTGACCGGCGCGGTGCTTGCTTGCAATTCGCCCAACAGTTGCGGGCTGATGGTCAGCAAATCGCAGCCGGCCAGCTCGAGAATCTCCCCGCTGTTGCGGAAGCTCGCGCCCATGATCTCGGTCGCATGGCCGAACTTCTTGTAGTACGTGTAGATTTCCTTCACCGACAGCACGCCGGGATCCTCGGCGGGCGCAAAATCCCTCTTCTCCTTGGCCTTGTACCAGTCCATGATCCGGCCCACAAAGGGCGATATCAATTTCGCCTTGGCTTCCGCGCACGCCACCGCCTGCGCCAGCGAAAACAGCAGCGTCATGTTGCAGTTGATGCCCTCGCGCTGGAGTATCTCCGCCGCCCGGATGCCCTCCCAGGTGGAAGCGATTTTGATGAGGATGCGCTCGCGCGCCACGCCGTGTTGCCGGTAAAGCTCGATGAACCGCCGCGCATTCTTCAACAAACCTTCCGTGTCGAACGAAAGCACCGCGTCCGTTTCCGTCGAAACCCGCCCCGGCACGATCTTCAAAATCTCCACCCCGAACAAAACCAGCAGGTCGTCCATGATGTCCCGGACGGACGCCGCGGATTGCTTGCCTTCGGCCACCGCCTTATCAATGAGAAATTGGTAATCCGATTTTTCCACCGCCTTCAAAATCAGCGAGGGATTGGTGGTGGCGTCCCGCGGCGCGTATTGTTTCATGGTCGCGAAATCACCGGTATCGGCGACCACGGTCGTCATGGTTTTCAATTGGTCCAGTTGGCTCACGACGGCGGCTGCCAGCCGGGTGCGAGTTTCCATGGTAGTGCTCATAAAAATCATTGGATGAACAGTTTCACCTTTCAAAATACTCTACGCCGCCAGGGCCGATTGGCAAATGGATTTCTCGGGCCGGGAAAAAAGAAAGCTGGCGACCCGCCCTTTCGACGTCCAAGAATGGCCCCCTCATCTTTCACTGGCTGCCTGCACTGACATCCGATGTCGGGGTTCATGCTTCAGGGTGCTGCGCAGGAAGGTGTAATAGTGTGTAATAGTGTTGAGGGTTGTCGTTTGGACATTGGATGTCGGGGTTCATGTTTCCGGGTTCATGGGAAACCGTCTCGCGCCGCCCACGGAGAAAGAACAGGAGAGCTTGCGGCAAGGCAAACTCACATCAAAAGAATTGATTACCCACCAGCGAGAGCGAGCACCTTCGTGGCTTATCGGTTTCCGCAATATCACCAACACCACAAATGAGAGAACCGCTATCTTTAGCTTACTACCTCGCGTTGCGGTGGGTCACTCGATGCCGCTTGTTTTCATGTCCATTGCACCAGAGTTGCAGCTTTGTTTTATCGGAAACGTGGATTCTCTAGCATTTGATTACGTTGTTAGGCAAAAGCTGGGCGGGACAAACCTTACCTTTGGTTATGTGTATCAGCTTCCCATTCTTCCGCCGAGCTTCTACCGGACGGTGGACGTGGCGTATGTGGCGTCGCGGGTGTTGGAGTTGGTCTATACGGCGGACGACATGCAGCCGTTGGCGGACGCGCTCCGCGCCGGCGCGTCGCCCCTAGCCGAGGTTGCCGGCCTGACGCCGCTCTACGATGATGAATACCGGCAATTAAGCCTCACGGTGCATTGCAATCAGGCCGGCATCCTGAATGCGGGGTCAGGTTTCCTTGTGCGCAAAGGGATGCTGGCTATTTGCATTGCCGCCTTGCAGGGCAGCGCCTCGCTGTGCGATGCGTTTCGGTTGCGGGCAAACTACAACGACAAACTTCTGGATCACGAAGCAAGGCTTGCCGATTTATTGCGACAACCTGATCATTTGCCGGACGACCGACAGGACATTTTTGGAAAAGAACCTGGCGCAAACGGCCGCAACGAATATGAATGATAATCCCTTCCATGATGTCGGGAGCGTTTTTCCTGGCGAAGTCAGCATCGTCAGCGTGACGCCACAGACGCGCGTCGGTGACGCCTTAAAAATGATGTTGGAAAAGCGATTTTCACAGATTCCCGTTATGGAAAATGGCGAGGTGCATGGAGTATTTTCCCTTTGGTCGCTGGCCCAACACCTTCCAATCTCCGGTGCAAGCAAAGTTCAAAATCTCCTCGAAGATATGGAGGTCGGTGAATTGATGGAGCAATTGCCCAAAGTAACGGTCAAGGACAGCATCCATTCGATTCTGAATCAATTGGAACGGCACGAGGCGCTGCTGGTGGATTCGCCGCACGGACTTCAAGCCATCGCCACTTCCAGCGACGTGCTTCGCTATTTTTACAGGGTTGCAAGGCCATTCATTTTGCTCCAAGAAATCGAGCTGGCATTGAGAAATCTCATTGAAATCTGTGCACCAGGCGAAAAGCTGATCGAGTGCATTAACCGTGCGTTGGCAAAAAGTTGTCAAGCCAGAGGATGGACCGTGCCAACAGATTTGAAAGAAATGAGTTTTGAGGATTATCGGACGATTCTCACCTGCACCACGAATTGGCCCTTGTTTGAAGGTTTGCTGGGACACAATCGCGATCTGGTTTCAGCAAAATTGGAACGGCTGCGTGAAATTCGCAACGCGGTTTTTCATTTCCGAACCGACATAAGTCTTCTGGATCACCAAACCCTTGCAACATCGCGGGAATGGCTACTCGGAAAACTCAAGCGAACCGCAAATATTGGAAAGGAGCAAAGCCATGCCTGACATGACCAGCCAACCGCCATCCTCGACCATGAGCCTACGCCCCCATCAACAGGAGTTTGTGAACCAAGCCGTTAATTCTCCTGCTGTTCCCAACAGGTTTCTCCTTTCCGCGCCACCCGGAGCGGGGAAAACCGTCACGCTTGCCGCCCTGGCCAAGACACTAAAAGAAAAGCGTGGCAGCCTACGCTGCCTTTGCATCGCCCCCGCCCAGCTCGTGCCACAGTGGCAGGAACAGTTATCGAATTTTGGCGGGCTTGAGGCGGTCGCCATGAATCCGCCGACATATCGCCGACTTCAGGCCGAATCGGGTGCAGGCGTGAATGTTTGGAAGACTGTTCCTAGCGCGGTAGCTTCAATTGATTTTCTAAAAATGCTCGGACGAATGGCCGAGGTTTTGGAAGCCGGCTGGGATTTGGTATTGCTGGATGAGGCTCACCTTTCTACGGATTCATCTCAGCGGGGAGATGTTGCCGAAGATGTCTGGGATTCTTTGAGTGTGAAACTAGCCGTTGCCACGACTCAATTGCTGAACGAGCCGGCGTGGCTGGCCCATGATCCGAGGACGACGAATGTTCAATGGAAACTTTCTGATTTACTCGCGAGTCGCGAAAAAACACAACGGCACGTTCACAACGTATTTTACACCCCGACAGAGGCTGAAAGGCAAATTCTTTCGCGAGTCAATCAGTTGGTTGGTTTGGCAAACAAGGATTCGCAGTCACAATTTGTGGCACGGCTTTTGTCACGACGATTGAGTAGTTCATTGTATGCTTTTGAACAAACCCTTCGTCAATTGCTGACAAATGAAATATTGGCGGTCGTGGACTTGCCAGATTGGACACAAGACGACGCTGAAGATGAAGCTGACGATCCAGTGCATAAAAATCCACTCAACATTGATCGGAATGCGGGTGAGCAAATTATTGGGCTGTTGGAGGCAGAACCCCAAGACAGTAAGTGGGAATGTTGTTTTCAATTATTAAACCGACTTGGCATCGGCACCGCGATTTCCGGTATTATTTTCACCGATTACGCCGACACGGCGGAATACCTGTCGTTCTTAGCCAAAAATCGCGGTCTAAATATCGTTCTGATAACAGGCACAACATCCTATGAGGAGCGCCGAAGTGGTCTGGATAAAGCCAGAGAAACGAAATCGCTTTTGATAGCGACCGGAGCAGTTGAGGGTGTGAATTATTCCTGCACAAATCAAATTATTCATTACGACATTCCTCGGAATCCTAGAACTTTGGAGCAGCGGATTGGTCGTGTGGAGCGCGTGGGAAATCAATTCCACATATTTGATCACTATTATATTTTGAACGACGAAAGCGCCGCAGACAAAGTCCTCACAGAGCTCATGGTCAAAATGCAGGCCATTGAACAAGCATGGAAGTGAACAAACGGCATGAGCATATTTAACCTTTATTCCACCGTCATTGAGGACTACCGCGATTTCGTCCGCTCGTTTTTCACCGTGGCCGACACCGGCGCCCGCGAGTTCATTGACCACGAATTGTTGGATGAGGCGCGTCTGTGGCCCGAAGCGTTGCTCCAAGTCAGCCCGTCCTACGCCCGTGCCGCGTCCGTGGACGACCTGGCCGCTCGCGGCGTCATCCTGCCGGAAACCGCGCAAATGTTCCGCAATGAACGCGGCGAACCGTTCTTTCTCTACCAGCATCAGGTCGAGGCGATGGATCGCGCCAGTCGCCGTGAAAGTTACGTCGTTACCAGCGGCACGGGTTCAGGCAAGAGTCTCACCTATTTCCTGCCCATCATTGATGCCTTCCTGCGTAACCCCACCGCCCGCGACCATGTGGCCGCGCTCGTGGTGTATCCCATGAATGCGCTGGTGAATTCGCAACTTGAGGCATTGAAGAAGTTGAAGCGGGGCTACGAACAGCGCACGGGCCGGCGTTTCCCCATCAGCTTCGCCAAATATACCGGCGACGTGCAGGGCGACGCCCGTCGCCAGGTGCAGACCCACCCGCCGCAAATCCTCCTCACCAACTATGTCATGGCGGAATTACTCCTCGTCCGGCCGGACGACCGCTCCCTCCTGCCCGAGAGAGGAGAGGGGAGAGGGGAGAGGGAAGAAGCTCTGCGCTTTCTGGTCTTCGACGAATTGCATACCTACCGCGGTCGCCAGGGCGCGGATGTCGCCATGCTCATCCGCCGTCTCAAAGAACGCTCCGCCGCGCCAAATGTTGTGTGCGTCGGCACGAGTGCCACGATGGTCGCCAGGCGCGAAGCCACGCCACTCCAGCGTCGCGAAACCGTTGCCGCCTTCGCCTCGCAAATTTTTGGCCGCGAGATAACGCAAGCGCAGGTGATCGAAGAAACACTTGAACCCTTCACCCAAGGTAGCCCGCCATCCCGCGAAGAATTGGCGGCTTCACTCACGGCGCCGCTGCCCAGGGCCTTGCCGGAATTTCGCCGCCATCCGCTGGCCCGATGGTCGGAAAGCGAGTTTGGCATTGAAATCGAGGAAGGCGGTCGTTTGCGCCGTCGGGTTCCTCGCACCCTGACGGACGCGGCGAGCCGATTGGCGGAAACCACCGGTGCGACTTCGGACGTGTGCCGCGAACGTTTGCGCGAATTGCTGACACGCGGCGGCAGCTTGGCCCGCGATGACGGCGGCAAGGCATTCGCCTTCAAACTGCATCAGTTCATTGGCCAGGGTCGCGCCGTCTATGCCACCCTTGAACCGGCCGCAACCCGCCAATTCTCGCTTGAAGGACAAGCGTTTGCCGGGCCGGGCCGCTTGTTCGTGCCCGTAAAATTCTGCCGGCACTGCGGACAGGACTACTACCATGCCATCCGTTCCGACAACGGTTTGCGTTTTCAGGCGCACCCTGTCGGCACGGATACCATTCAAGACGGCGCGCAAGCCGGCTACATCATGCTCGCGCCGCTGGAAAACGATTGGAGCGACGATCGCATCCCTGACGAATGGCGCGACCGGAACGGGCGGCTCAAACAAACCTGGCGCAACCGTGTACCGCAAGCTGTGTGGGCCAGCCCCAATGGCGATTTCTTCACCATGCCTCGCGACGGCGCAATCAAAATGTGGTGGCAGCCCGCGCCGTTTTCGCTCTGCCAGAATTGCGGCGAGTTTTACACCGGCCGCGAACTGGAGTTTGTCAAACTGGCCTCGCTGTCCAGCGAAGCGCGCACGAGCGCCACCACGGTGCTTGTGACTTCATTGCTCCGCCGCTCCGCAGGTATGGAAGGGGCCCGCGACAAGCTCCTCACGTTCACGGATAATCGGCAGGACGCATCGCTCCAATCCGGTCATTTCAACGATTTTATCCATGTCTCACTACTCAGGTGCGCTTTGCACGCCGCCTTGCAGCGAGATAACGAATTGACCTTTGACCGTGTCGCCGCGGCGGTCGTCGCTGCCAGCAGCCTGACCGTAGGCAGTGTTGCCAAAAACCCGGAACTTGACCCGGCCTCGCCTGCCGCCGCCGATGTAATGCGCGTGTTCATCGAGTTGACCGAGTATCGCATCTACGAAGACCTGCGGCGCGGTTGGCGTGTCGTGCAGCCCAACTTGGAAAATGTCGGGTTGCTCCGCATTGGCTATCGCGGACTGGACACGCTTTGCGCCGACAATACCCGTTGGCAATTCCATCCGGCCATCGCCGCCCTTGCGGCGCCCGACCGTGAACGTCTTTTGCGGGCATTTCTGGACCAATTTCGACGAAAGCTCGCCATCGCCGCCCGCTGTTTGCAGGAAACAAACCAGCAACAAATCCAGCGGCGTTCGGAACAAAACCTTAACGAGTTTTGGGGTCTTGACGAAACCGCCCCGGAAATGCGCACGGCCAATCGCTTCGTGCGCGAAGGCCGGTCACAACGTATTGCCGAAGGATTCAGCCTTGGCCAGAGGAGCAAACTCGGCCGCTTCCTCACCGCCGAACTGGAACTCGACGCACCAAGCTACGATGCTTTCCTCGACGGCTTGCTCGCGTTCCTTGTCGGCCAAGGCTTGCTCCGACGGTTGGAACCGTTGGACGACCATCAGTTTTTCCAGCTTGATGCCGCCTGCCTCCTCTGGCGCTTGGGCGACGGCAGCGCGCCGCCACTTGATCCGCTTTACTCGTGACGGTTGAACGCTCAAGGCTACGCCGTTACACCGCCGTCCGTAAATGCCTTTTTCCAAGGCTTTTACCGCGAGGCCGCCGCCGCCCTTGCCAGCCTGGAAGCCCGCGAACACACGGCTCAAGTCGTAAAACCCGGCGAACGCGAGCGGCGCGAGCGCCGTTTTCGCTGGGAAGACAGCGACACGGTCAAGGAACGCGATGGGTTGCGTCGGCTGCCTTATCTCGTTTGTTCGCCCACGATGGAACTCGGGGTGGACATCGCCGACCTTGACCTTGTCCACATGCGCAATGTGCCGCCCACGCCCGCCAACTACGCCCAGCGTAGTGGCCGCGCCGGACGCCAGGGTCAGCCGGGTTTGGTTTTCACCTACTGCGGTTCGGTCAACAGCCACGACCAGTATTTCTTCCAGCGCCGCGCCGATATGGTTGCCGGCAGTGTCCGCCCGCCGCGATTGGATGTCGCAAACGAGGCGCTCGTGCGGGCGCACCTCCACGCGGTTTGGCTCGCGCAGGTCCGGCTGCCACTTGGCGACAGTGTCGAGCAGGTCATCAATACCGACGACGAACAACAACTTCCGCTCAGGCAAGAGGCTGACGCAGCCATTCAACTTTCGGAAGCAGCACGCAACGAAGTGCGCGAGCGTGCCCGCCGCATCCTGCAATTCGATCTCGCCTCCCTTGCCAACGCTGGCTGGTTCAATGACTCATGGCTCGAAGGGGCTATCGCCCAGGCCCCAACCAACTTTAACCGTGCGTTCGACCGCTGGCGCGAGCTTTTCCGCGCCGCCATCCGTCAACTGACGGATGCACAGATTGCGCTTCGTCGGGCGCGCCAGCGTGATGACCAGCAAGATGCCCGCCGCCGCGAGGAGGAGGCATTGCGCCAGCTCAATTTGCTAAGGCAGATTTCCACGAACAAAGAGGAGAGCGACTTCTATCCCTATCGTTATCTCGCCAGCGAAGGTTTCCTGCCCGGTTACAATTTCCCCGCCCTGCCTGTCCGGGCTTGGGTGCCGCGTGAAGATGGAGAGTTCATTTCACGGCCGCGCTTTCTGGCACTCCGCGAGTTTGGCCCCAACAACATCATCTATCACGAAGGCGCCAAGTGGGAGATTGTCAGCTTTCAGTCACCGCCCGGAGGATTGGAAGAACGGCGCAGCCAGAAGCGCTTCTGCAATGTTTGCGGATGCTTTTGCGAAACCACGCTTGACCGCTGCCCCGACTGCGACAGCAGGTTTGATCCCACCAATAGTGAATTGCTTACCTTGCTCGAACAACCCAACGTGCGCTGTAGCCGGCGGCAGCGCATCACCTGTGACGAGGAGGAGCGGCGGCGGCGCGGTTTCGATCTGAGCGTTGCCTATCAGTTTGCCACGGAACCAGGCGGCGTTCGCCGGATTCGTGAGGCGGACGTCATGGTCGGTCAAACCCCCGTGCTTCGTCTCACGTACGGACCGGCGGCCACACTGCTGCGAATCAATCACGGCTGGCGCACCGCCGATATACCTGGCTTTCTCGTGGACCTTGAAAGCGGGGAAGTCCTTGATTCGCCGCCGCCCGCCACCGGGCCGGTCCCGCGCCCGCGCCGGCTGGAAAGACTGCAACTGGCCGTCCAATCCACGCAGAATCTCCTGCTGGTGCGGCTGCTCCGCCCGGAACTCCGGAGCGACCCGGGCATTGAAGCAACACTCCAATACGCCCTCCAGCGCGGCATGGAACAGTTGTTCCAACTCGAAGAATCCGAACTCGGCGCGGAACGCGTTGGCGAAGGTGACCAGCGCGCCATCCTGTTCTATGAATCAGGCGAAGGCGGCGTTGGCGTTCTCCGCCGGCTGGTTGACGAGGCGGATGCCGTTGCTCGCCTTGCTGTCGAAGCCCTTGAACGATGCCATTTCGATGCGGCTGGCCAGGACCAACGGCCAACTTGCCTGGCCGCCTGTTACGAATGCTTGATGAGTTTTGGCAACCAGCACGAAAGCTTGATCCTCAACCGCCACCAGTTGCGCCAGCACCTGCTTGACCTCGCTGGCAGCCGCACATTCCCACGCATCGCCGGACGCGATTGGAACGCGCATCTGGCTTGGCTTCGCTCCTTGACGGATTCACGTTCTGACATCGAGCGGAATTTCCTCACCGCCCTGGCCGCCGGCTTCCACCGCCTGGCCGACGAGGCGCAAAAGCCCATTCCGGAGCCTCGTTGCATACCGGACTTTTTCTACTCGCCAAACGTCTGCATTTTCTGCGACGGCTCGGTGCATAGCGAACCAGTGCAGGCGGCGCGTGATGTCGAACTCCGTCGGGAACTGGTCAATCGCGGCTATCGTGTCGTCGTCATCCTCTACGACCAACCTCTAACCGACCAAATTGCCCGCTACCCCGATGTCTTCGGAAAGCGAATAGCACGCTGACGTCTTCGTGTAGAGTGGAAAAAAAGGTCAAAACCATAGAAAGGTTTGTTCTGGTTCATGGTCCCAAAGCGGTGTCGCGCTGCGCTTGGCACGGCAGTCCAAAACGGCAATGCAAATTAGTTGTTGAATCGCGCCGAAAACCGAATACTAGTTTTGCCGGTGCAACCATTGACATTGCCAAAGTGAAACCGACCGACCTGCGGGGCATCCTGCAATACATTCCGCAGTTTCGTGACAAGACGTTCATCCTGGCCCTGGATGGGGCGATTGTCACCGATGAGAATTTCGCCACGCTGCTGCTGGACGTGGCGGTGTTGCGCACGCTCAACATCCGCGTGGTGCTGGTCCACGGCGCGTCCGCCCAAATCAAGGCGCTGGCCGAGGAGCATAAGACCACGCCGTCCAATCTGGATGGCTCGGGCGTGACCGATGCCGCCACGTTGCAATTGGCGTTGACCGCCGCCAACCGGCTCACGCACGAAATCCTCGAAGGCCTTTCAGCCAACGACATCCGGGGCGCGAGCACCAATGTCATCACCGCCCATCCCATGGGCATTATCCAGGGAGTGGACCATTTGTTTACGGGCAAGGTGGAGCGGGTGGACGTGGAATTGCTGCAGTCGTTGTTGGGGCAGGGGGTGGTGCCGGTGATCCCACCGCTGGGTTTCGATGGCGATGGAAAGAGTTACCGGCTGAATTCCGACCACGTGGCGGTGGCGGTGGCGGAAGCCTTGAAGGCGATCAAATTGATTTTCATCACGGCGCAGGACGGCGTGCTCGTTCAGGGCCGGCTCATCCGGCAGATGCCCGTGGCCGACCTTGAATCGGTCCTGGCGCTGCAAAAGGAGGGGATTGCGCCCGAACAACTTTCCAAGGCGGTCCACGCGGTGGCGGCGTGCAAGGCGGGCGTGCCGCGCGTCCATATCATCAACGGCCGCGTGGATGAGGGGTTGCTGGCGGAGGTTTTTTCCAACGAGGGCATCGGCACGCTGATATACGCCAACGAATACCAGGAAATCCGGCCGGCCAAGAAAAAGGACGTGCGGGCGATTCAAATGTTGACCAAGACGGCGGTGGAGGCCGAGGAATTGGTGAGACGCACCCGGGCGAACATTGAAAAAAACCTGGGGGACTACTTCATTTTTGAAATTGATCGCAACCCGGTGGCGTGTGTGGCGTTGCACGTTTATCCGGAGCAAAAGAAGGGTGAACTGGCTTGTTTGTACGTGAACCCGTTGCACGAGAACCGGGGCATCGGGCGCAAGCTGATCCACTTCGTGGAAAACCGGGCGCAGGAAATGGGTTTGAACGAGCTCATCACGCTCTCGACGCAGGCGTTTACCTATTTCCAATCCAAGGGCGGCTTTGCCGAAGGCGGGCCGGACAATTTGCCGCCGGCGCGCCGGGAGAAATACGACCAGAGCGGACGCCATTCCAAGGTGCTGGTGAAGAAATTGAAGTCATCTTGAACCCGTTTTTCTCCTGTCTGCGCCGATGCCGCCAGCTTGGCGTTCCGCCGGGCCGTTTTGTGCTCGCGGTGAGTGTCGCCAAGCAGACGGCGACGCTTTTTCAAAAACCCGCGGGTTTCACGTGCCCGATTTGCCGCAAGAGCCATTACGATCCGGCAAAACAATTCCGCTGTTCCACGTCGCGCTTCGGCATCGGTCAAAGGGAAGGCTCGAACTGTACGCCGCTCGGACTTCACCGGGTGGTGGAGAAAATCGGCGGCGGGTGGCCGGCGGGCACCGTTTTCAAGGGCCGTCGCGCGGTGGGTTATACCTGGCAGGGTATGCCGACTGCGAAAATCACCACCCGCATTTTATGGTTGGAAGGGCTTGAGCCGGGTTTCAATCGCGGCGGCAGGGTGGATTCGCACGCCCGCTACATTTACCTGCACGGAACCGCCGACCAATTGAGCATCGGCCAGCCGGCGTCCTGCGGCTGCATCCATCTGGCCGATGTGGATTTGATTCCGCTGTACGATCAACTGCCTGGCGGGACGCTGGTGTGGATTGCGGAGCGGTGAAACCAATCGGGAATTGCAATCGTGAGGCCAAAAAAGTATTCGGGCGACGGTCGCCAAGGAGACTGGGCGGAGAAGCCCATGAAAACAACCGCCACCCGAATAAAAAACCGCGCTTGTTCCGCGCGCTTAAAGCGATTCGGGTGGAAATCGCCAAGGAGGCAGGGGAGAAGATCCCCGCTGAAGAAAACGATCGTCCACCCGAATCAAAATCAAAATCAATGTCAATCCGGCTGCCAAAGAGCTATGACGCCTTCACCCCGTAATGGAATCCCGTCTGGTCCTCATAACCCACCGGGATCCGGGATTCGATGGCGTCAATGAGTCGCGCGACGATGCGGACCGGGAAGCGAGCCTCCCGCCATTTTACGTCAATGGCGCTCGGGCCGAGAGACAAAGGCATGATTGATGCCAACGGTTCGTCGTCGCCTAACTCTATGCCGTTAATCATGTTACGAGCATGAACCCAAAGCCGAAATTGCGCTCTCCATTTCTTGGCAACGTCTGAACAATTGTTGCAGACCCGCAATGGCGGCAACCCACGGTTTGGGCGATCCGCCAGCCGTGCGATTCCCAAAACAATTCCCAGCCGCGGACGTGGCGAAGGAGTTGGATTTTTGTTGCGTTATTTTCTTCCGTCCCTGCCGGGGCTTTGGAGATTCGCGGGCGACCAGACCCATAGCTTACCCATAGCTTGCGCTATGGGCTACTATCGTGCGCTGCTCCGCGGCTATTTCAACGGCGATGCTTGATGCCCAAAAAGGCAAAAAAGTGCTTGGCAGTTTTCCACGGCGGGCATACAAACGGGATTGTGGTTTACAAGATTTGCGATGCCGTAAGAATTACTCTGGCCGTATTGGCCGTGGCGCTGGCGGCGCCAAATTCCGGGGCGCAGATCCTTGGCCCGCCAGTCAATGCGTTTCCGACGGTGAATCGAGATCCCTTGGCGGTCCGTCCTGATCCGCAACAAGCGGCCGTGGCACTGGCCGCCTATGAAAGGCAGGAACAAATCATCGCCGCCCGGCAGCGGGAGTTGGCGGAAATCTACGCCAAGGACCCCTGGCGCAAGATTGGCAACTTCACCAACCGCGCGTATGGAACCGGCTGGGTTGAATTTCAAGGCATCGTTCAGGAAGCCCGCACGAATGGCGCAGTATTCAAGGGGGCCTGGGGCCAGGTGCTGGCCATTCAGCCGTGGAGGGCTCCGTCAGGCCAGTTGGACAATGGACGAATTCAGTACGGGACCATCTACGGTGACAGCCTGTTTTTCGTGGATGATTTTCCGTATCCGGCAACCGGAGGCCAGATTTACGCCGACATGCTGGCGCGGGCGGGCGGCTACTTTTCCTATACGAATGCGGATGGGCAATTGGTCAAACTGCCCAGGCTGATTTACGGCACGCCGTGCGTCAAAATCTGGTCGCCCGAGGAAATCGCGGCCGCCCAGGAGAAAGTGGATGCGCAAAAACAAGCGGTGGAAGACCGGGTGCTGGTGAACAATCTCATGCTGGCCTACGAGGGCGATCCTTATGGTTTGCTGCGCATGGGCGAACGATATCGGGACGGCGAAGGCGTCCCCAAAGATCTGGCCAAGGCCCGCGATTATCTTTCCCAGGCGGCGGACGCCGGTTCGCCCGAAGCCGGCGCCGAGCTGTCAGAATTGAACGCGGCTACCAATGCGCCGGCGGCCAGGTAAACGGCGCACCTTCTGCGACTGCGGTAGTGTCCCAATTTGCGGCGGAGCGCCATTCGGCTTCAGCCCGCTTCACACCACGAAATGTTTTGGCTGATGAAGCGGCATAAATGCCGCGCTCCTGAATTCAGGGCACTGCTGCGACTGCTGCACGCTTGCGGCTGTGGGAACCGAATGATTAGAATTGCGCGGATGCTCAAACGAATTCACACCCGAACCGTTCGCGTCCGGGACGGCGCCTTCGCCATCGTCGCCTCGCGCTACAACGCGCGCTATGTGGATGCCATGGTGCGGGCGGCGCGGAACGAATTGAAACGCGCGGGCGCCGGCGTCCAGGTCGTCCGCGTGCCCGGCGCCTATGAAATCCCGCTGGTGGCGGCACGGCTGGCCAAGAACGCTTCACTCACGGATTCCTCGTCCCGCATTTTGGCGATCATTTGTCTGGGCGTGATTCTGCGCGGGGAAACGGTTCACGCGGCGCACATCGGTGAAGCCGTGAGCCGGGCGTTGATGGAAATCCAGGTCGCCCATGACATTCCGGTCATCCACGAAGTGCTCCTGTTGGAAAACGAAACCCAGGCCCGGGCGCGGTGTTTAAATCCCGGACACAACCGTGGCACGGAAGCGGCCCAAACCGCCCTGGCCATGGCGCGGGTGATGCAAAGTTTGGAGAACGAGAGCGCGTTCTGAATTTTTCGGCAATGCCGTATTTTTCGATTCTGCTGGTTTCCTTATCCGCAGCTTTCTTTTACGCCGCGGCGGTGATTGAGCAAAAACACCCGTTAATCTGGTGTGCGCCCTCCCTGTTGATATCCATGCTGATGTTGTTTGTGCTTCATTGGGGCTTCGTGGAGATCTTGCTTGGCCAGGCGGGCCTGTTTGCGGTGATCACGGTTTTCCGGGTGGCACGAAAGTCATGAGGTCCGGCGGGAAAGCCGTACCGAGCCGTACCGGAGGCAGGGTCGGGAATGACGAATGACGAATGACGAATGACGAACCGGAGGCTCGCCCAGAGACTATGGCGCTGCGCGCCCCGGGATGGAGCATGATTGAGGGGAATGTTGGTGATTAGTCACCATCAATCTGAAAATACCCATGATGAGCGCTTGTGAAATTTTTCACAACCTCTTGCCGAAGATAAGGGTGAATGATAAGATGCATCCGTTTTTGTGAAAGGTAAATGATGAAATGAACGCCAAGACCTATCATCCAGCACTGTACTGGTTCATCGTCGCGACCGCCGTTGCGACGTTTCTCCTGCTTGGCTTGGGCGGCCTGGTCACCAGCCACGAGGCCGGAATGTCCGTGCCCGACTGGCCGAATACCTATGGCTATAACATGTTCGCCTTTCCGGTTTCCAAATGGATCGGCGGCATTTTCTACGAGCACACGCACCGGTTGCTGGCCTCAGGGGTCGGACTTTTGACGGCGATTCTCGCGGTTTGGTTATGGTGCCGCGACACGCGCCGCTGGATGCGCTGGCTGGGTGTGCTCGCGTTCGTGTTGGTGGCGCTCCAAGGCGTGCTGGGCGGGCTGCGCGTGACACTGGCGATGGGCCAGCTCGGAATTGTTCACGGGGCGCTCGCGCAATCGTTTTTCGTTCTCGTCTGCGCGCTGGCGCTGTTTACCAGCCGCTGGTGGATGGTGGGTGGGGCGGGGAACATTGAACATCCAACATTCAACATTCAACATTCAACATCCAATGAAGGCCAAGAGCCCTCACCTCACCCTGACCCTCTCCCCTCCCATCAGAATGGGAGCGGAGAGGGAAAAGCAAGCGGGCAACATTCATATTCGGAAGCTCGTATGGCATCGGCAGGTTCAGGTGTTCAACATCCAATGAAGGCAGAAGATAGAAAACGGCCCCCTCACCCCAGCCCTCTCCCCCAAGGGGGAGAGGGAGGAGACGAGCCGGAACCTGCATCAGGTTCAGGGGTTCAATGCGCGAAGTTTTCGGGGAAATCTCTCCCCGTTTGGCGGGGAGAGGGAGTAACGGCCGGAGCCCTGCGCATGCTGGCGCTGGGGACGACGATTTTGATTTTTCTGCAACTCGTGCTTGGCGCGACCATGCGGCATCAGCACGCCGGCCTGGCCATTCCCGATTTCCCGCTGGCTTATGGAAAAATCTGGCCGGATACCAGCGCCGCTGCGGTGGCAGGCTTCAACGCCGACCGCATTGAGGTCATTTCCGTGAAACCAATCACCGCCGCGCAAATCGTGTTGCAAATGGTGCACCGGACGGTGGCGGTGCTGATTTTAGTCGGGGTGGCGGGCGTGGCTTGGAAAGTGCGAAGGTCTGGACCGCCTGAAGGCGGGACTCCAAACGTTTTGCGCGGGCTCGCCTACGCCTGGCTCGCCTTGATTGTGGCACAAATCATCCTCGGCGCAGCGACCATCTGGACCAACAAGGCGGCTGACGTGGCCACGGCACACGTGTTGGTGGGGGCGCTTTCCCTTACCGCCGGCGCGCTGTGGTGCGTGATCGCTTTTGCGCCGACGGTAACGGCGGGCTCTCAACGCCAGGACTGGCGCCCGCAAGGGGTTCCGTCAATCGGTGCGCATCCGGCAATGGTTGGAAATAAATAAAATGAAAGAATACACTGCTGAAGTTTTAAACGTCCCGGCGCAGGCCGGAGTCGCGGGAAAAAGTTGGACGGCGATCCTCGCCGATTTGATCAAGGTGCGGCTGACGGCGCTGGTGCTGATGACCATGATGGCGGGCTTTTATCTCGGCTGGCGCGGTGCGCCGGACTTTGCGCTCATGTTCAACACGCTGGCCGCGACGGCCCTGTTGGCGTCCGGCGCTTCGGCGCTGAATCAATTCCTGGAGCGTGAATACGACGCGCAGATGCGTCGCACCCAGGACCGTCCGCTGCCATCGGGCCGTTTGCAAGCGACCACCGTGATGTTGTTGGGTGGCGCGTTTTCCGCGGCGGGCCTGGTTTATCTGGCGTTGGCGGTGAACCTGGTGACCTGCGTGATCGGCGCCCTCACGTTGGTGGGTTATCTCTTCATCTATACGCCACTGAAACGGATCACGTGGCTGAACACCACCGTGGGTGCGGTGCCGGGCGCATTGCCGGCATTGATGGGCTGGACGGCGGCGCGTGGCGAAATTAGCGCGGCAGGCTGGGCGCTGTTCGCCATCGTGGCGTTCTGGCAGATTCCTCATTTCATGGCCATTGCCTGGATGTATCGGGAGGACTACGCGCGGGCCGGTTTTAAAATGCTGCCGGTGGTTGAGCCGGATGGCGGCCGCACGGGCGAACAATCCGTCAGTTACACGGTGGCGCTGGTCGTGGCGGGCGTCACGCCGTTCCTGTTGAAACTGGCGGGGCCGGTTTACCTCGCCGGGGCGATCATCCTGGGTCTGGGTTATTTGGGATGCGCCATCCGGTTTTCGCGGGAGCGTACCTTGAAGCGCGCCCGCGTGCTGTTTTTGGCGTCCATTGTTTATCTGCCCCTGCTGCTGGGGTTGATGGTGTGGGACAAGGCGAATTAGCAGGAAATGACTAATTTCCAAGGCGTAATGACTAAAGAATTCCCAATACCGAATGTCGAAGCCACGGTGGGTTCTACAATGGCCCATTCGTCATTCGTCATTCGTCATTCTTTAGTCATTATGGTTTCGTCATTAGTCATTATCCCTGGGTGAGGCGGCATGGCAACGACCGTCGAACAATTTCCGGCGTATAGCGAACACGAAACGCATGACGACCACGGTGCGCACGAGCATCATGCCTCGCCCGGCTTCTGGCGCGGCTACGTCTTCTCCACCGATCACAAGATCATCGGGATACAGTACGGCTTCACGGCGTTGTGCTTTTTGCTGTTCGGGTTCACCCTGATGCTGCTGATGCGGTGGCAGATTGCCCATCCGGGCCAGCCGGTGCCGCTGATCGGCTGGTTGCTGGAAAAAGTCCTCGGCCAGGTGGCGGCGGGAGGGGTCATTTCACCGGAGCTTTACAATTCATTCGGCGCCATGCACGGGACCATCATGATTTTCCTTGGCGTGGTGCCGCTGGCGTTTGCGGCATTTGGCAACTATGTGGTGCCGCTGATGATTGGCGCGCCGGACATGGCATTTCCACGCGTGAACATGGCCAGTTACCAGGCCTATGTGCTGGGCGGCATCGTGATGCTGGTGAGCTTTATCATTCCCGGCGGCGCGGCCCAGGCGGGCTGGACATCGTATTCGCCCCTGGCCACCACGATACCGACGCACGGCCAGGCCTTCTGGCTCATTGGCATGGTCCTGCTCATCACCTCCTCCTTGCTCGGCGCGGTGAATTTCATCGCCACCATCATCCAACTGCGGGCGCCGGGCATGACGTGGATGCGGCTGCCGTTTTTCGTCTGGGCCCAATTTGTGACGGCGTTCTTGCTGCTACTGGCGTTTCCCCCGCTGGAAGCCGCCGGCATCATGCAATTGATGGACAACGTCGCGCACACGAGCTTCTTCCTGCCGACGGGCTTGGCGGTGGGTGGGAAACTGGCGCATGTCAGCGGCGGCGGCAGCCCGTTATTGTGGCAGCACCTGTTTTGGTTTCTCGGCCATCCGGAAGTCTATGTATTGATCCTGCCGGCCATGGGCATCGTCTGTGAAATCCTGGCCAACAACACGCGCAAGCCGATTTGGGGATACAAATCGCTGGTTGGTTCGGTGCTGGCGATTGGTTTTCTTTCGTTCATTGTCTGGGCGCACCACATGTATCTGACCGGCATGGGCACAAAAATCGCCACGTTCTTCCAGGCCACGACGCTGGCGATTTCCATCCCGTCGGTCATTATTCTCACCTGCCTGCTGATTTCGTTGTGGGGCGGTTCCATCCGGTTCAATACGCCCATGCTCTTTACGCTGGCCTTCCTGCCCATGTTCGGCATCGGCGGCCTGACGGGCCTGCCGCTGGGGCTGGCGCCGGCGGACATTTACCTGCACGACACGTACTACATCATCGCGCACTTCCATTACGTGGTCGCGCCGGGGACGATTTTTGCGCTGTTCGCGGGCATATATTACTGGCTGCCCAAAATCACCGGCCGGCGGATGAATGAATTCTGGGGGCGGGTGCATTTCTGGGGTTCGTTCATCTTCATGAACGTGGTCTTCATGCCCATGTTCGCGCAGGGCATGGAAGGCATGTTGCGGCGCATGGCCGATGGCGGGGCGAACTACTCTGCCGCCCGGGTGCCCGGCGTGCTCGACACGCTGCCGGATACGATCATGGAAATGCACACGTGGATTTTGTGGGGCGCCATGGCGCTGGGGCTGGCGCAGATTCCGTTCATCATCAATCTGTTTTGGAGCTTCCAGCATGGCGAGAAGGTGGACGACAACCCGTGGCAAGCCACCACGCTGGAGTGGCAGACGCCCACGCCGCCGCCGCACGGCAATTTTGCCACGCCGCCGCGCATCTATCGCGGCCCGTACGAATACAGCGTACCCGGCCACGCGACGGATTTTACGCCTCAAAATGAACCGGGAGTTCCACGGCGCGCTGCGGCGCCGGTGGGCGCCACCAAGCACTAATTCCCAAGCCCTAAGCCATAATGACTAAAGAATTCCCAATGACTAATGTCAAATTCACTGCCCACGTGGCACGCCGGACGATGGGCCATTCGTCATTCGTCATTTGTCATTCCTTAGTGATTATGGTTTCGTCATTAGACATTTCCTAACATGGACATCCCCTACGTTGTCGAACCCCGGCCCGACACCGGCATTTACAATGCCAAGGTCGGCATCTGGCTGTTCCTGTCGTCGGAAGTGATGCTCTTCGGCGCGCTGTTTTCGGCTTATGTCCTGTTGCGCGTGGGCGCCGAGCCCGGCACCTGGCCCCACGGCTGGCAGAATCTGACGCTGGGGACCATCAACACCCTGGTGCTGGCGGCCTCGGCCATCACCACGCTGCTCGCCTGGGTGGCGTGCAAAACGCGGCAATTCGGCAAGTTCATATTTTTTCACGCCTGCACGCTGCTGTTCGCGCTGACGTTCCTGTGCATCAAGTTGGAAGAATACCGGGAGCACCTCAACCATTACGAAATACAGCTTGCGGATGGGCGCATAGCCGAAGGCGACCTGCGGGAAAACCAGGCGCAGCAGGACCACGTGGTGATTGACGGCCGCTATGTAGCGGACGAAAAAGACTTATACGACCTGCGCGCGCAAAAGAACATCAAAACCGCGGAAATCGCCATCCCCCGAAGCCAGATCAAATTCATGGAAAACTACGGTCCCTGGCACAACACGTATCTGGCGCTTTATTTCACGCTCACCGGCCTGCACGCGCTGCATATTCTCGGTGGCAGCATCGTGATTGGCTATTTGTGGGGACCGGGTCGGAAGTTGTGGGGGCGCGACCCGGAACACTTTACCAACCGGGTCGAAGTGTCCGGCCTGTTCTGGCACTTCGTGGACCTGGTTTGGATATTTCTGTTTCCGGTCTTATATTTGACCTGAGGAATAATTATGAGTGAATTGAAAACCTCTGGAACGCCTGACGCTCCGCTGGCCGGCGCCGCGGAAGGGCAGGGGCACGCCGTAAACTTCAACCAGTATGTCCGGCGCTGCCTTTACGTCTTCGCCGCGGTGCTGTGCACCACCTCCCTCATGATTTGGGTTTCGTACCTGCCCGAAAATTACACCTGGGCGACCAAAGTGACTTTGATCCTCGTGGTCGCATGCGTAAACGCCTTCGTCGTGGCCGGTTTCCTCATGCACCTGCTTTCCGAGAAGAAGATGATTTACACGTTGCTGGGGTTCACCGCGTGCTTTTTTGCGGGGTTGATGTGGCTGACGCTTTATGCCATGCACGATATGCCCACCGGCACCGCGTACCACTGATATGTCACTGAAGGCGGTTCATCTGATTTTCGTGACGCTGCTGAGCGCGCTGGCGTTTGGCTGCGCCGGATGGGCGTTTGCCGGCGGCGACGTGCTGTTTGGCGGCTGCGCGATCGCGGCGGGAATTTTGGTTATCGTCTATGGATTCTATTTTTTGAAGAAATTGAAAAAAATCAGCTATCTATGAAATCGAAAATTGAACAGCTTCCGGCAGGCAGCGCAGACTTCCAGTCTGCTGTATCGCGGATTTCCGATCCGCCAGGGCCGCGAATGCCAACGGGCTCCGGGTTGGTTCGCGCTCTGCGGACTGCAAGTCGCCGATACAGTCGGTTGGCCATCGGCGCCGCATTTACAGTGGGGCTGCTCGCGCCCTCGCCATTGCTGGCCTGCGCCGCGTGCTACGGCAAATCCGATTCCGCACTGGCCAGCGGGATGAATTGGGGCATCTTTACCCTGCTGGGTGTGGTGCTCACCGTGCTTGCTTGCGTCGCGGTCTTCTTCGTACACATCGTTCGCAAGGAAGAATCGGACGACCAAACACCGCCACCCGAAAACCCGACCGGCTTATGACCGAATGGTTCGCTCACAAGGTACTTTGCCTGCCCGAACTGGCCTCCAAAAACGGCGCCGGCGTGGACCGGTTGATGGTCTATGTGCACTGGCTGATGCTCGTATTGTTCGTCGGCTGGATCATTTATTTCTTTTACGCGCTGTACCGCTTCAATGCCCGGCGCAATCCCAAGGCCGATTACTTGGGTGTGAGGAACCATGCCTCCAACTACCTGGAGCTCACCGTTGCCGGCATCGAAGCGGTCCTCCTGGTGGCCATCGCCTATCCGCTGTGGAAAAGCAATGTGGACGGTTTTCCGCCCGCCGCCGAGTCCACCGTCGTCCAGATCGTCGCGCAGCAATTTGCCTGGAACGTCCGTTACCCCGGCCCCGATGGCGTATTTGGCCGGCAGGACATGAGATTCGTCAGCGCGGACAACGTCTTTGGCGTGGACCCGAGCGACCCGGCCGGCAAGGACGACATCCAGGTGCTGAACGAAATCCACGTGGTGGTCAACAAACCGGTCATCATCTACCTCAGTTCCAAGGACGTGATTCACTCGCTAAAAATCATCGCCATGCGTGTCTGTCAGGATGCCATACCCGGCTTGCGCATTCCGGTGTGGTTCACGCCCACGAAAACCGGCCGTTACCAGATTAACTGCGCCCAGCTTTGCGGCAATGGCCACTCCTCGATGTCCGGCGGCTTCCTCATCGTGGAGAGCCAGGCCGATTACGACCAGTGGATCAAATCCAGGAGCGGCGCAGCCACCAGTTTGGAGTAGGATTGAGGTTCTGTTGGTCTGCTTTGGCGCGGACGCGCCCAAGATTCACGAAGCAGCGCCGCGGGATTCGGCTGCCTGGCTGAAGTTCAATTCAATCCTTCGAGCACGAGCAGAATGAAGTCGCTCTTGCCAAAGCTGAACTGCTGGCAACTCACGCGCAGTTTCACCCGGGTGACTTTGCCGCGCCGCACCAATTCCATTTGCGCCCATTGGCGGGCCACGCGCCGGCCCCGGGCTGCTGCGCTCACGGACTGGCGCACCATGCAATCGCGGCAGGCGGGCGTCCGGCCGCAACCATTTCGCAGCTTCGCCGCATTCACGCAGCCCAACACCTCGCCGCCGCGGCGCCGGATCACCAGGCGGCTGTTCTTGCCAATCAATTGAGTCGCCGCTTTGTTGCAGTCGAAAATGTTGATATTCCCGTCCACTATGAATATCGGCAGCGGCATGGCGTCGAACAAGACGCGATGAAAGCCCTCATCCAGAAAATTAACAGTGAGCCGGTTCATGACGCACCCAATTTAGCCGTGCTGGCAGAAAATAACAGCAAAAAAAGCGCGGCTTAAATTCGGACAGGTTCATACACGTGCTATCCTTGATGATGACGGCGCGCAACGGTGTCCGCGTCGTTTCCGCTCAGGCGAGGGAAAGGGCAGGGGAGGGGATGGAAATTATTTCGCCGGCGTCTCAGCAGCCGCTTTTTCCTCTTTTTCGCGGACGAGCGTTGCGCCCTTGCCCAAACGCTTGCGCAGGTAAGTCAGCTTGGCGCGGCGGACTTGACCTTTGCGTTCCACTTCAATCTTGTCCACGCGCGGCGAATGCAGCGGGAAGACGCGCTCCACGCCCTCGCCATAGCTGATGCGGCGGACGGTGAAGGTCTCGTTCAGCCCGTGGCCGCGTTTGCCAATCACCACGCCGGAAAAAATCTGGATGCGTTCCTTGTCGCCTTCCACCACCTTGGTGTGCACGCGGACGCTGTCACCCACCGCAAAGTCCGTCTGGTCTTTGCGATATTGTTCCGACTCAATCTTTTCAAGCAATGCCTGGTTCATAAATTTGTGGCGCCGCTCTCTGGGCGTCGCATGTTTCGGCGGTCAAATGCCGCTGCTACATTAAATCCGGCCGGCGTTCTTTGGTCCGGAGCCGGGCCTGTTCGCGCCGCCATTTTTCAATTTCCGCATGGTTGCCGGAGACCAACACGTCCGGCACCTTCATTCCGCGAAATTCCGCCGGTCGCGTGTATTGCGGATATTCCAGCCCCGCAAACGCCGGATGGCTGAACGATTCGTCGTGCGAACTCTCGTCGTCGCCCAGCACGCCGGGCAACAGGCGCACCACGGCGTCAATCACCACCATCGCCGGCAGCGCGCCGTTGGTGAGCACGTAATCGCCGATGGACAACTCATCATCCGCCAGCGCTTCCCGCACCCGCTCGTCAAAGCCTTCATAATGACCGGTGACCAACAGCAAATCATCCCGCTGAGCCAGCTCCCGGGCGATCGGCTGGTTGAACTGCCGGCCCGCGGGCGACAGCAAAATCACGCGCGTCCGTTCGCGCTTCAAACTCTCAATCGCTTCGAAGAGCGGTTCCGGCTTCATCAACATCCCCGGTCCGCCGCCAAAGGGCCGGTCATCCACCGTCTTGTGCCGGTCATGCGTCCAGTCGCGCAAATGGTGGATTTTCAGGTCCAGCAGGCCCCGCTTGCGCGCGCGCTGAATGATGCTTTCATCCAGCGGCCCGGCGAACATCGCCGGAAACAAAGTGAGCACGTCAATTTTCATCTCGCGCTCCGCCCCGCCGTCGTCCGCATTCCCGCCCTCGAAGCTCTTCGCGGACTTGGACGATCAAGGCTTCTTGCCGTCTTCCACAATTTCCACCGAGCAACGCAGGCCTTTTTTCGCACTGCCAGCCAGCAACAGCGAGCGGATGGCATTGATCGTCACGCCCTGCCGCCCGATGATCTTGCCCACGTCCGTGGGGTCCAGGCGCAGCTCATACACCGTCATGCCGGAGCGCTCCACCGGTGTCACGCTCACCGCGTCCGGATGCTGCGCCAGGCCTTTGACCACATATTCCAGAAACTCCTGCATCAGTTGCAAAATTGAATCAAGCCGCGGCGGCGGTCTTGCCGGCCTTCTTGATGAGGCTGGCCACCGTTTCGCTGGGTTGGGCGCCTTTGCTCACCCAATACCTGGCACGCTCGAGGTTGAGCGAGAAATTGTCGGCGCCCCGCTTGAGCGGCTGATACGTGCCCAGCTCCTCGATGAACTTGCCATCGCGCGGGCTGCGGCCGTCGGCTACTACAATGCGAAACACCGGGGTATTCTTGGCCCCCACGCGCTTCATGCGAATTTTTACTGCCATAAAAGTCTCAAAAGAGCCCGGAAAATAGCCATCCGCACCGCGGATGGCAAGCTTTGTTTTCGGGAAAGTGGGAGGCGGTTTCAGGCCGGCGTTTCACCCTGTCGGCATGGGTTTGGCGTTCCAAATGAAGTGCCCGGCGAAGAGGTATAGGTTGAAAAATGCCGACGCGATCAGAAGGAACTTGAACCCCGGCGTCAGGGGACCGCGCTGCATTTGACGATTGCGCAACAGGAGGTAATACAGGAAGGGCAGGAAATCGAGGGAATAGCGGTATCCGAACTGTTGGGCGCCGACGGCATAATACAGCAGGAGCGGCACGGCGATGATGCCGGACACGGCCCACAACAGGCGGGAAGTGAGGTCGCGATAGGCGAGCCCAATCATCCAGAGCAGGCAGGGTGAGGTGATGAAAATGCTCATGCCCCAGGGATTCGCGATAAAATAGGGGAAGCCGAGGACAGTGGACGCGTTGTCTTGTTGAATGGGGACCGGTCCAGCCAGCATGAGGTAGTAGAGATTGCAGGGCAGGTGACGGAGACTCAAAATTCCCTGGGCTCGTGTCGCCGCCGCCCAGGGCGCGACGAGCTGCTCCTGATATCCCTGATCGAATGGGTTGTCGAAGCGTGCCTCGTTATACCACAAAAGGAACGCGAGCGAAATGAGGCAGGGGACAAGGAGGCCGGCCAGTGAAGCCAATTTCTTTCGCCACGAATCAGCCGCGAACAAGAATTCGCCCACACACCATAGTACGCCGAGGGCGGCGGTGACACGGGTGGCCAGAATCAGTGCAAAATAAATTCCCAGGAGCCAGGGCCGGCGTTTACCGATCATTTCCGCAACGGCCGCGAACAAGAGCACGCAACAGAGCAGTTGCGCGAACTGCCAGCTCCACGGCCACAGCGCGACACCCAGGAAGGCCGAGGCAAAGGCAAAGCCGAAGGCCAGATAGGCGCTGTCTTCCCGGTCGTAGGCACTCCGGCGCGCGAGGCGATAAATAAGGGCCAACAGCCCCAATACCAGAAACGGCTGAATGAAACCTTGCCGGAAGAAACCGCCCGTAGCAGCCACGATCCACTCAAACGGCATCAGGAATACGGCCGGAAACGGGCCGAGCGGCCAATAGTGCATTCCATTGTACAGGGACGTATCTGCCCAGGCCCCCGGCCGCTCGGGAAAACCGAGGTTGCCGTGAAGAAATGACTGCGCCAGAAAGGCAAATTGCTGTCCGTTTGGGACCGTGAAATCCTCCCGAAAGGTGACGAACAAAAAGAAGCCGGCCGCCAGCAGGAGAGCGACCCGTGTTACCCACCCGAGCGGCGGGACTTTCCTGGGAGATTCCGGCTGGCTTTCGCCGTCATTTGACATGCTTCAAGTCAAGTGAATGAGACGCGCGGTTGTCAATGCCTTTTGCGTTGGAAAGCATCGTCGGATTGCTGTAGACCTATTCCACGCCTCATCTCCGTTGAACGGGCATGGACATCTTCAAACCTGTTTGACTTCTATAACGTAAAGCGTTATACTTTCCCCACATGATACGCAGCTTCGCCTGCCACGAAACGGAAAAGCTGTTCAATGACGAATCCTCCCGGCTTTTGCCCGGACAGATTCAGCGCGTGGCACGGCGGAAATTGTTGCTGCTGCATCAGGCGCGCAGCCTGAATGATTTGCGCGTGCCGTATGGCAACCACTTGGAAGCCGTGAAAGGCAACCGCGCGGGACAGCACGGCATCCGCGTGAATGACCAGTGGCGGATTTGTTTCCGCTGGCGGGGCGAAGATGCGTTTGACGTGGAAATTGTGGATTATCATTGAACGATTATGAAAACGACCAAACTCGCTCCAATTCATCCGGGGGAAATTCTCCGGGAAGAATTTATGAAGCCGCGCAACCTGTCGCAAAACGCGCTGGCGCGGGCGTTGAACGTGCCGCCGCGCCGTATCAATGAAATTGTTCTGGAAAAGCGCGGCATTACGGCGGACACCGCCTTGCGGTTGGCGCGGTATTTCGGTACTAGCGCGGAAATGTGGACGGGCTTGCAGGCCGATTACGATTTGCGTTTGGCGCGTTACGAAAAGCAAAAGCAGATTGAACACGACGTTGAACCGCTCGCGGCGCTTGAACCAGCAATGGCGTGATGCCGTCGAAAATCTCCGCGCAGCCATCAAAAAATCCCGTCATTGCGGCGGGTTTAATTCCCGCGCGAACAAACTGCCGCCGATTCATCCGGGCGAAATTCTCCGCGAATAATTCGCCGCGCCGGACCAGTGAAATCGCCCCTCGAAAGCGGGGCATCACGCCGTACACGGCCAGACGCGAGCGCAAGCGGCTGGAATCACTGACCATGCGTGGACGATTGAGAAACTGCTGGCGGGAACGGAGTGAACGCGGGAAAAATTCGTAGCTTGCAAAAATCCGGTTTGAAGCGTTTGATTTACAAACAACCGCTTAATTATGAGCACTGCCGAAACCGTCAAAGATTTTATCCGCATTGCCAATACGGCCGGACTCGCAAAGGACGTTGTTGATTTGTTGCAAGCGAAGGTTACGCTGCTCGCGGATAAGGTTACCATGCTGGAAAAGGATAACGCGGCGTTGACGCAAGAGAACACGATGCTATCGCATCAAAACCAAAACCTTAAACTGGAGAATGAACAGCTTCGCGCCCAGCTTCAGAATCTTCAGCCAATCGCGGGCGGACTCCATGAAATGGGTGGTCTTTTGTGTTCGCTTCTCTGTTCATTGATGGGGTGTAATCCACTCGGCAAATCGTGCTCATAGCCTTCCCGACGAGTTCGGTAATTAGGGCAACGGGGAAAATTGGCCATAAGATTCCTTACGCCGCGCCTGCACGCCCACCGGACGCGCCCGAAACAGGGATTGGCACTTCACCGCGCACCCGCGCCGGAAAGCCTCAAAATCAAGCCCTGACACAGGCAAACATCCGTGGACTTTGTAGCACTAGGCTTTAGGGCTGGCGCTCTCCTGGAAGTCCTAAAACTCACAAAACAATTGATTTTATTGAGTAAAATCAAGGTTGGAGCGGGTGAAGAGAATCGAACCCTCATTGCGGATGGAGGATCTTTTTGGCCGCCTGGCGGATGGCCTCCGCCAGTTCGCGGGGTTTCACCACCCGGGCGTCGCCGCCCCAGCCCAATACCCAGCGTTCGATTTCTTGCAGGCTGGACAACTTCAAACGCAATTCGACGCCGCCGCTTTTCAGTTCGCGCAGTTGCTGTGATTCATGCCATTTCTTTTCGCGCACGTAATCGGCCACGCGCGACTTGAACCGGATAACCACGTCGTATTCGCCTTCGCCGGAACGGACGCCAAAACTGTCGCGCAGGCGTTTTTCCAGTGAAAATGATTGCGGGCGAACGAAGTTTTTGCCCGTCAGCCGGGCGGATTTGATTCTCGCCGGAACAAAGGTTCGGACGTCTTTGCGCGCATGGTCGTAGGCGAACAAGAACCATTCGCCGTTGATGTTGGCCAGGTGATAGGGGTCAACGAGGCGCGGCTCGGGCTTTTGCTGGCCGGGTTTGCGATAGGCCAGTTCGAGCTGCCGCCGCTGCGCCACCGCCCCGGCCAGGACGTCGAAAATTTCCAGGTCCAGAATCGGCTCGGCGCGGGTGCGGAAGGATATCGCCTGGCCGAGTTCGGCGAGGTTGAGCGAAATGGTGTCGGGCAGGGACTGTTCCATCTTCTTGATGGCGCTCAAGAGGGGTTTCTCGAAATTCGTGCCGCGATATTGCTGCAGCGCTTTTTCCGCCACCACCAAGGCGAACAATTCGCCTTGGGTGATCTGGATGTTCGGAAACGCGCTGACTTCCTCCGTGTAAAGATAACCGTTCCGCCGGGGGTCAAATTCAATCGGCAGACCCAGCCGGTCGCGCATGAATTCGATGTCGCGATGGATGGTCTTGGTGGCCACCTCGATTTCGCGTGCCAGCGTGGAGGCGTTGGGGAAATGACCCGAGGAAACCGCGTGATGGATGCGCAACATCCGCTCCAGCGGCGGGCGGGAATGAAGGGCAACATTGTCAGCCGCCGAATTCATTGAATGGCCTTCTCAAATTGGCGCCGACCACGAACCGCCGCAACGCTTTAACATTTGCCCGTTATGAACCTTTTTCGAGCTTGGCCAGCAATTCGTCGTTGTTCTTGTGCTTCTTCAGGGCGGCGGTGAGCGTCTCCATGGCCTCGATGGGGTTCAGGTCCACCATCATGCGGCGCAGTTTGCGGATGGCCTCAATCTGCTTGGGCGGATACAGCTTTTCCTCCTTGCGCGTGCCGCTCTTGGGTATGTCAATGGCCGGGAACAACCGCCGGTCGGATAGTTTGCGGTCGAGAATCAACTCCATGTTGCCGGTGCCTTTGAATTCCTGGAAAATCAACTCATCCATGCGCGACCCGGTGTCAATCAGCGCCGTGGCCAGGATGGTGAGGGAGCCGCCGTTCTCAATTTTGCGGGCCGAGGCGAACATCTTGCGCGGAATCTCCAGCGCGCGCGCGTCCACACCGCCGGTCATCGTGCGCCCGCTGCCGCCGTGAACGCTGTTGTAGGCCCGGGCAATGCGCGTGAGCGAATCCATGAGCACGAACACGTCCTTGCCCGATTCCACTATGCGCCGGCACCGCTCGATCATGAAGCGCGACAACCGCACGTGCGTTTCCAAATCCTGGTCGTTCGACGACGCCACCACCTCGCCCTTGACCGAACGCTGGAAATCGGTGACTTCCTCCGGCCGCTCGTCAATCAGCAGCACCAGGGCATGGACGTCCGGGTGGTTGGTGGTAATGGCGTTGCAAATTTGCTTCAGAATGGTCGTCTTGCCGCTGCGCGGCGGCGACACGATCAAACCCCGAGTGCCCTTGCCAATGGGCGTTACCAGGTCAATCACGCGCGTCTCAATCAAGTCGGGCGAGGTTTCCAGCTTGAATTTCTCTATCGGATCAATGGTGGTGAGGTTTTCGAAGCGGACGGCCTTGACGTATTCCTCAAAGGGCATGGAGTTGACCTTGTCCACGGCCTTGAGCTGCGGGCTGGTGCCGCGATGCGGCGGCTGGGTGGGCCCTTCGATGAGGCTCCCTTCCCGCAGAAAGTTCCGGCGGATGGTGTCGGGCGTCACGAAGATGTCCGTGGGCTTGGGGTGAAAATGGTTTTGCGCCGTGCGCAGGAACCCAAATCCCTTCTCGGAGATTTCGAGATAGCCTGAACCCAGCTCCTGTGTTTTCTCGCCGTTGTGTTTTGTGTCGCTCATACAATATGTTTGTGCTCGAAGGCTGGAACTCATCCTGAAAACCCGCGCTGAACAGTGAATTTGGAGAAGCGACCGTGCCGGCTACTGCCCTGCACAGCCCATCAGCCCTTCGATGCCGTTTAAATACGGCCAAATGCCCTCCAATGCAACAACTATTTTGAAAAACCTCTAACCGCCCACGGCCGCGCGCGCCTCCGCCGCCAGCGGCGTGCTCAAATAGCGCTCCCCGGTGGACGGCGCGATGGTCACGATGAGTTTGCCTTTGTTTTGCGGCCGCTTGGCCACTTCGATCGCCGCCACCACGTTGGCCCCGGATGAAATGCCGCACAAAATACCCTCTTCCCGGGCCAGCCGGCGCGCCATGGCAAAGGCGTCGTCGTTCGAGACTTGAATGGATTCGGTAATCAGGGGCTGGCCTTTCTCGTCCTTTAAATGGAGGTTCTTGGGCACAAAACCCGCGCCCAGTCCCTGGATCTTATGCGGGCCGGGTTTCAGCGGCTGGCCGGCCAGCGTTTGCGCTATCACCGGCGAATCTTTCGGCTCCACCGTGATGGCCTGAAACGACGGCTTGCGCGGCTTGATCACCTCCACGCAGCCGGTGATCGTACCGCCCGTTCCCACGCCCGCCACGAAAATGTCCACCTTCCCGTCGGTGTCGGCCCAGATTTCCTCGGCGGTGGTCTTCCGATGGATTTCCACGTTGGCCGGGTTCTCGAACTGCTGGGGAATCCACGAATTGGGCGTTTCGTGCGCCATCTGCTCGGCCTTGGCAATCGCGCCCTTCATGCCCTCGGCGCCGGGGGTCAGGACCAGCTTGGCCCCCAACATCGCCAGCAACGTGCGGCGCTCCACGGACATCGTTTCGGGCATCGTGAGGATCAGTTGGTATCCCTTCGCCGCGCAGACAAATGCCAGTGCAATGCCCGTGTTGCCACTGGTCGGCTCGATCACCACGGTGTCCTTTGTGAGCACGCCCCGCTTCTCGGCATCCTCGATCATGGACATGCCGATGCGGTCTTTGACGCTGCTGAGCGGATTGAAAAACTCGCATTTGAGCAAAATGGTGGCCGGCAATCCGGCCGTGACCTTGTTCAATCTCACCAGCGGTGTGCGACCGACCGTTTCCACGATGTCGTTATAGATGCGTCCCATAAGCGTCCTTTCGAAATCGGTTAATTGATTCCGTTAGCCAAGATTGTAACGGATTGGGCGCCAATGCAAGCGGAATTTTTGCCCCAATTTCTTGTCGCCCGCGTGCATTTTGTTAAGCTCCGGGCGATGCGCAACGTTTTTCTTTGCCTCTGGCTGGGCCTCGTTTCCCCGCTCTGGGGCGCGGAAATCAAATTTGATTTCGGTCATTTCGCCGAGGGGCAGGCGCCCACCAATTTTGAGAGCGTGGTGGCAGGCAGCAACCACCCGGGTGAATGGAAGGTGATCCAGGCGCAGGTGCCGTCGCTCATGCCGTCGTTCAGTGACGCCGCCGCGGCCACGGCCTTTCATGCCGTGCTGGCCCAATTGAGCCAGGACCCGGATGACAACCGGTTTCCCATGCTCGTTTACGACGGCGACACGTTCAAGGATTTCAAAATGACCACCCGGTTCAAAATCGTCAGCGGCATCGCGGAGCAGATGGCGGGCCTGGTGTTCCGTTTCCAGAACACATCGAACTTTTACGTCGTCCGCGCCAGTGCCCTGGGGCAGAACCTGCGCTTTTACAAAATGGTCAACGGGCAGTTCGTGGACCCGTTCACCTTAGGCACGAACATTGCCGTGGGCGCCTGGCACACGCTCAGTGTCGAATGCCGGGGCAATCAGATCAATTGCCAGTTGGACGACGGGCTGACCATGCCCTTGCAGGTGCCGCCTACGTTTGCCACGGGCAAGGTCGGCTTCTGGACCATGGCCGACTCGGTCACCTACTTTGGCGATACCTCCATCACTTACACACCCCGGGTGCCAGCCGCGCAGGCGCTGGTTGACAGCATCATGCGGCAAGAGTCGCGTATCGTGGAGCTGCGGATTTATGCGCTCGACGCCCAGGGCCGGCCGCGCGTCATCGCCAGTAACCTTAAGAATGAAATCGGCCAGCCGGGCACCGACGCCGAAACGGCGGCCATCAAGGATGGCACCAAATCCTTTGGCAAGAGTCCCGGGATCGTGGCGGTGACGCTGCCGTTCCGCGACCGCAATGGCGACCCCATTGCGGCGGTGCGCGTCCGGCTGAAATCATTCTTCGGTGAGACGCAGGGCCACGCGGTGCTCCGCGCCGCCATGATCCTCAAATTGATGCAGACCCAGGCGACCACCAGGGAAGATTTGCTGCAGTAACCGGGCCTCTCTCACTCCCTGCCTTTTTTCATCAGCGGCGCGAGCTTCTCATCGGCCTGGTCAAGCTCCGCTGCCGCTTGCGCCGGTTCAGGGCGGGACCTTGGTTTTTCAGGCTCCGGCTGCGGCAAACCGGCCCCATCTTCCATTCGCTCTTTAATCGCTTCGGGCTTTTCGGATTTTCTGGCGCGCGAGCCGCGGGTCAGTGTGTAGCCGATGTGGACCAGGATCAACAGCATGAGCGAAAGGACCAGCGTGACTTCCGAGTAAAAACGGTCAGACGCGCTGAGGATGAGGTAGGCGTCCAGATTATTTCCCGCCAGGCGCTTGGCCGCGTATTCCACGAGCGGCACGCCTCCTGTCAACAGCCCCCCCACACCGACCAGGACAGCCAGGCCGTAGAGCAAAACCGAGGCGAGTCGTAACATATCCAGAGCGTTGGCTCGCGAAAGCTACCTTCCGCAACAGTGCTTGAATTTCTTCCCGCTGCCGCAAGGGCAGGGGTCATTGCGGCCCACTTTCGGGCCGGTGCGGACGGGTTTGGCTTTCTCGGCCGCCGCCGCCGCTTCGCTGACCACGTCGCTCGGCCGGCCTTGCCCAGCGGCCGCGGACGAGGCGGAAGCCGCCGCCCCGCCGCCAAAGGCGCTGGTGGATTGATGCGTGGTCTGCTGCGGCATATTCGTCAAAAACTTCTCGAAGGCCATCATCGAAGACGCGCTGCGGAAGACGTTGTGGCAAATCTCGGTCTTCACATTCACCATGAGTTCGTCGAAGATTTTGAAGGCCTCGGCCTTGTACTCAATCAGCGGGTCCCGCTGCCCATACCCGCGCAGCCCAATGCTGTAACGGAGGCTGTCCATCTCGTAGAGGTGCTCCTGCCACAACTTGTCAATCGCGCTCAAAATCGTGTAGCGCTCCACCGTCGCCAGCTTCTCCGGGTCCTCGAAACTGATCTTCAGGTCATACGCCTTGCGAATCTCTCCGCCGATGAAATTGGTTACCGCGAACTGCGCCGGGCTCAGGCTGCCATAGACCGAGCCCGCCACCGGCGATTCCTTGCCGGATTCGGCAACCTTCACGAATTCCCCCTCCGGTATGCGCAGCGGAAAATTCAGGTTCACCCAGTCGGCCAACTGCCGGATTTTCCATTCGTGCTCGTCAAATTCCGGCGTGGTCAATTCCTCCACCTTGGCCAGCACCACTTCTTCGATGATGTCCATGAGGCGGTCGCGCACGTCTTCGCCCCGGATGATTTCGTTGCGGAATCCGTAGATCACTTCGCGCTGCTTGTTCATCACGTCGTCGTATTCGAGCGTGCGTTTGCGGATCTGGAAGTTGTGCTGCTCCACCCGCTTTTGCGCCTGCTGGATGGAGCGGTTGAGCAGGGGATGGGTCAATTCCTGCCCTTCCTCCAGCCCCATCTTCTCCATGATTTTCACTATCCGGTCCGAGCCGAACAACCGCATCAAATCATCCTCCAGGGAGATGAAAAAGTGCGATGACCCCGGGTCCCCCTGGCGCGAGCAACGTCCCCGCAACTGCCGGTCAATGCGCCGCGACTCATGGCGTTCAGTGCCCAACACGTGCAAGCCGCCGGCCACTGTGGACTGCGCGGTGAGGTTGAACACCGCCGCCCCCGGACTGCCGGAATCAATCTCGCGGACCTCGCCGGTGGATGCCTCCGTCAGCTTGTACCGGTGTCCCTTGCCTTCCGGGTGGGGATGAGTTTCCACCTTCCAAACCACGCCGGGGCCGAGCTTGATGTCCGTGCCGCGGCCGGCCATGTTGGTGGCGATGGTGATGGTGCCGCGCTGGCCGGCGCGCGCCACAATCTCCGCCTCCTGCTGGTGGTATTTCGCGTTCAGCACGGAGTGAATAAGTCCCTCGCGCTTGAGCATGCGCGAGAGCATCTCGCTGGTTTCCACGCTCACGGTGCCCACCAGCACGGGCCGCCCTTGCGCGTGCAAGCCCTTGATCTCCTGCACCACCGCGTTGAATTTTTCGCGCCTGGTCTTATAAACCGAATCGTGCGTGTCCTTGCGGATGTTCGGTTTGTTCGTCGGAATCGTCAGCACGCCCAGCTTGTAAATGTCCAAAAATTCCGTCGCCTCGGTTTCCGCCGTGCCGGTCATGCCCGCCAGTTTCTGATAAAGCCGGAAATAATTTTGAATCGTGATCGTCGCCAGCGTCTGCGTCTCGCGCTCAATCTCCACGCCCTCCTTGGCCTCCACGGCTTGGTGCAGCCCGTCGCTCCAGCGCCGGCCGGGCATCAGGCGGCCTGTGTGCTGGTCCACGATGATCACCTTGTTGTCCTGGATGACGTATTCCACGTCGAGTTGGTAGAGACTGTAAGCCTTGAGCAGCGTGGAAATGGCGTGGATTTTCTGGGCTTTGGCCTCGAAATCCGCCTGCACCTTCGCCTTGGCCTCCAGCCGCTTCCGCGCGTCGGTCTCGGCGCCGGCGTCAATGTCCTGCAACGCCGTCGTCAAATCCGGCACCACAAACGCATCCGGATCCGTGGGGCTGATGAAATTGCGGCCCTTCTCGGTCAGGTCGGCTTCATGGCTCTTTTCGTCAATGGCAAAGAGCAGCTCCTCCTTCTCGCGATAAAGGTCCACCTTCTTCTGGTCCTTGTGCAGATCCAGTTCCGCCTCGTTCATCAGCCGCGCGTTCTCCGGGTTCTCCAGGAATTTCGCCAGGCCCTCCGCCCGCGGCTGACCCGTCTTCACCCGGAACAGCAGCAGGCCGATTTCATGCTCCAACTCCGCCCCGTCCTGCACGTTCGAGCCGTCGGTCGGATTCAACTTTTTGATCAAAGCCTCCGCCTCCGACAAGTACCGGTTGCACAACCGCTGCTGCGCCTGGACCAGCGACGCCACCGTCGGCTTCCATTGCGCGTATTGCTCGTCAAACGTGTGCATGGACGGCCCACTGATGATCAGCGGCGTGCGCGCTTCGTCAATCAGGATGGAATCAACCTCGTCCACAATGGCGAAATAATGGCCGCGCTGCACCTGGTCTTCCTTGCGCAACGCCATGCCGTTATCACGCAGGTAATCGAAGCCGAACTCTGCATTGGTGCCGTAAGTGATGTCGCAATTGTACTGCTCGCGCCGAACATTGGGGGGCTGATCGTGCAGGATCACGCCCACCGTCAGGCCCAGAAACTTGTAAATCGCCCCCATCCACTCCGCGTCGCGCGCCGCCAGGTAATCGTTCACCGTCACCAGATGCACGCCGTGGCCGGTGAGCGCGTTGAGGTAAACCGGCATCGTGGCCACCAGCGTCTTGCCTTCGCCCGTGGCCATTTCCGCGATGAACCCGCGGTGCAACCCCACACCGCCAACGAGCTGCACGTCAAAGGGCACCATTTCCCACCGGGTCGGGTGTTCGCGCACCATGATGTCCTGGCCCACCAGGCGCCGGCAGGCGTTTTTGACCACCGCAAATGCTTCCGGCAGGATTTCCTCCAGGAGCTGCTGCTCCAGCTCAAACGCCTCGCGCTGCTTGGCCTTGGCCTCGTCGCTGCGCAATTCCGATTCCAGCTTGCGCGCCTCGGCCATCAAATCGTAGTACCCGCGCTCCTTGCGCCCCGCCTCCAGGCGCGCCTTGAACTCCGGCGTTTTGGCGCGCAATTGTTCGTCCGAAAGCGATTGCAGGCCCGCTTCCGCGTCGTTGATCTGCTTGACCAGCGGCTGGATCCTTCGCAACTCACGGTCGTTCTTCGAACCAAATATCCATTTCAAATAATTCACGGTAAAAGCAATATAAACTCAAACTTCCAGTTGAAAATAGAAGGTAAACCATACCCAAAACCCGCCCCACCGTCAAAACCAATTCCAATTGCAGAGAGTCTCTTTGCCTGTAGCGCAGACTTCCAGTCTGCCGTATCGCCGATTTCCAATCGGCAGGGCTTGAGACTTTATTGGGCTTCCGAATTGCTCACGGCCAGTGGAATTGTGCCAATTGACGCGAATTTTCCGGCTTTGCGCTCTTTGTGTTCTCTGCAGTAAAAAAAAGACTTCGTTTTCTGCGTTTGCTTCTGTGCTTTTGCGTTTATCTGTGTTCATCTGCGTTAATCTGCGGTTAAATCTTCACTATTTTTGCCCCGGTGCCTTCGCCATTGCTTCCACGTTGGTTTTCCGGATGGCTTTGATCGATTTCTGGTAGGTGTTGAGTTGACGATCTCCGACTTCACCGGCCGGCCGAACCGGCGCGCGAGCGCCTGCCGGAGAGGGGTGTCCGTCCGCCGGAATTGGTTTTGGTGACTGGTCGCGTTCATCTGCCGCGAGTAAATCAAACGTCAGCCGTCCGGTGTCCCCGTGGGATACGATGCGCGTGATTCAGACTGTTCGGGGAGAATTGATTCGGGTTGAGAAACAAATGTCAATCAAAGCCGATACATGCGGCAAGTTCGTGGCGCCGAAGCTTCAGGCTGCGGGCTGGGACTTCTTCCTGTGCTATGCCGCATAAATCCGCCAATTGTTATATCATTGCCGGGCCGAATGGTGCGGGGAAGACCATGTTCGCCACTGAGTTTCTGCCGCTCTATGCCAATTGCCGCAACTTCATCAACGCCGACTTGATCGCCAAAGGCTTGTCTCCCTTCGATCCCGATGCCGGTATGCTGCACGCCGGGCGGATGGTGCTGGAACGTATTGCTGAATTCACCCAAGCCAGAACCGACTTTGCCTTTGAATCCACGCTGTCGGGTCGCTCATATGTGCCGTTGCTGCGCGGCGTGAAAAAAGCAGGCTTCCGGCTCCACCTGTTCTATCTGTGGATCCCCAGTCCCGACCTCGCCTTGCTGCGCATCCGCGATCGCGTCGAGAGCGGTGGCCACAATGTCCCGGAGCGGGATGTCCGGCGGTGGTTTGGCCGCAGTTTGCGCAATCTCTTCACGCTTTACCGCCCATTGCTTGACACCTTGCATTTCTTTGACAATGCCTCGGACACTCCCCGCTTGATTTTCAAGGATGAAGCGGGCCAAACTACTGCCATCAACGACGCTCGGCTTTACGAGCAATTGCGGCGGGAATCTGCACCATGAAAAAGCGAGCCGAATTATCTTTGACCCAGAGGGCCATGCAGGCCCTGAGTGACGCCGTGGCCAAAGTCGTTACCGACCATCAGCGGCGCGGTCGTCCGCTGGCCGTCTGGCGAAACGGCCAAGCCGTGTGGATACCTGCGGAAACTGCTGGTGTGTTGCGTGAAACGGAAATCAACTACCAGATGAAACGCTAAACTCCGGATGCTGAACGCTGAAAACAGAATGGTAAAACGAGGAATGCGGCTGGCTTTGCCTTTCCTTTCCGCCATAGCCTTTGGGTAAAATTTTACGGGCGTCTTGCCCGGATCGCCCGGAGCGCGGACAGCCTTGTCCGCGCGAACCGACGGCCTGGAAAACGGCTCAGGTTTCCCATTAAAACCCGAAAATCGAAGTTGGGGACCACGCCCGCCTCGGGCGTTGCGGCATTCGCCCTCGTATCGCACCCCATTTCGTTTTAACGATTTGCCCTGCTTGCCCCACGTCGGGCCTATTGCTACGCTCCCCACTGATGCCAGCAACTTTCGAGGGCGCTTTCGAGCGGGTGAAAGAATTGGCCGCAACCTTCAAGGCCAGCGACCGGACTTTACCAAATCGGTGTGCGCCCTTACGATATCGGAGACGACCGGGTTCAGAATTGAGAAACCGGTGAGATTCTACATGCACTAGCCGATGAAACGCGCCAAACCAGAAGCACCAAAAAGGAAAACACGCAATGGGCGCGGAATTTATTCCCTGGCTTCGAAGAAGGCGGAAAAAGCTCATCGCCAAAGCGTAAATGACGGTCCCACGAAATTCGGGACCGGCGTTCTTCGTGAGGAGGCGATGGCCTACCACACACCGTTTACTCTGATGCCCGACATCGTAGCGCCCCCCGATTTCGGAACCGGGGTGCCAATGGTTGATAAAGCGCCGTCAACCGAAACATCAGAGGAATTGGCCCGCATCGAAAAGTTAAATCTGGAGGCTGAAACCCGATGGGCTGACAAATTACGGGTGGACAGCTCGCTTACCCGCGCCTTGGTGAGCTTTCAGGCCAACAAACAGAGAGCCATCTATCGGTGGTTCAAATACAAGGAGGCGTTCTCCGCCGGGCTGATTGAGCATTTGTTAAATCGGTATCGAATCTCCAAGGGAGTTTTGTTGGATCCGTTTGCAGGGAGCGGCACGGCGTTGTTTGCAGCAGGCGGCCACGGCATGAAGGCTGAGGGCATTGAACTGCTCCCCATTGGCCGAACCGTGATAGCAACCAAACAACTCGTTGACTGGGATTGGAAAGAGGCGGATGCCTCACGGCTTGCGTTCTGGCGAGACCATCATCCGTGGCGGGCCAGCAAAACCATAAAGCCGATCAATGAATTGAGGATTACCCGCGGCGCGTATCCAGCGGAGACGCTTGAGGCAATGGGAAGGTTCCTGGCGTTATCGGAACGGGAAAATGAACGAATAAATGCAGTTTTACTTTTTGCACTGCTTTGCGTACTCGAAAGCGTCAGCTACACGCGAAAGGATGGCCAGTATTTACGTTGGGATTATCGTTCGGGCCGGCGACAGGGGAAAAAAGTTTTCGACAAGGGCAGGATTCTGGCCTTCGACACGGCCATTAACCATAAGCTGCATGAAATCGTTGACGATTTGGGCGCCGGTGGGACGCCTGGGGATTTATTTGCCACGCCTCCTAGGAAGGCGGACGTCAAATTGCACGGGGGATCATGCCTCGACATTTTGCCAAAGCTCAAGGCTGAATCCTATGATTGCTTGATTACTTCTCCGCCGTACTGCAATCGTTACGACTACACGCGCACCTACGCTTTGGAACTGGCCTTGCTTGGCGTTGATGAAGACGGTTTGATCAAATTGCGCCAGGAAATGTTAAGCTGCACGGTTGAAAATCGCGCCAAAGACCTCTTGAGGCTAAATCGCGATTGGAAACCAGCCATCACCGCCACGGACAATCAGACCTTGCTGCAAACCATTCTCGCCTACCTGGATTCACAAAAGGAACAGGACCTCCTCAACAACGATGGAATCCCGCGAATGGTGCGGGGATATTTTTACGAAATGGCTTGTGTCATTTTTGAGTCGGCCCGGGTGCTGAAAAACGGAGCGCCGCTCATCATGGTCAATGACAATGTCCGCTATGCCGGCGCCAGCATTTCAGTGGACATCATCCTTTCGGAAATCGCCGAGCAACTTGGCTTCAGGGCTGAACGAATTCTGGTTCTTCCCAGTGGGAAGGGAAACAGCAGCCAGCAAATGGGCGCGCATGGCCGTGATGTCTTGCGCAAGTGCGTTTATGTCTGGCGAAAACGGTAACCATGACGAAACCATATCTCCAACACCTCAAATCCAGCAAAAGCCTGGAAACGACTTACGAGGCGGTGCGGGCGGGCTTTGTGGCCCTGGCGCTGGAAAAGAACCGGCGGGCGACTCCATACGTTGCGGAAGCCAGGGCGTTAAAAGCCGCCGCCGGCAAAGCCAGAACACCGGCGGACTTGCTCAAAATTGCCGAAATCCAGCCGGGGCTGCTCGCGGCCGCAGGCGTGTCGGACAAGGCAACCAATCATTTGCAAGACTCCGACAAACGCGAAGCGGTGAAGGGACTCATCGAGAATTTTCTTGAACCCGCCGGCACAAATTTTGTCGAGGAACTGGTTTTTCGGTTCCTGTTGACTCGCGGTGACACGCTGGGCGGCTCGATGCGAAATCTCGGCGGGTTCATGGCGCAGAAGAAACTCACACGCGCCATTCTTGCCTGCCTGAAATTGTCCGGGCAAAAATGCCATTGGCTGCACAAGGACACCAAAACCTGGGCCGATTTGCCGGACGATGATTCGGACGTGGAATTGTCGCTACGCGGCCTCTCGTGGAATGGCCGGCAGGGACCGAGGACCCTGCTTTACAATCTCACCGTGCCGCTGATGGAAAATAACGTGGACCTGTGCTTGTTCGGTTGTTCGTTCGACTCACCGGCCCGTGAAATCATACGCACGCCGTCAACTTACATCGCGTTGGGCGAACTCAAAGGTGGCATAGATCCGGCGGGCGCGGACGAGCATTGGAAAACGGCCCGCACCGCGCTCAACCGAATTTCCGAAGCATTTGCCAGGAGGAAACTCAAGCCCCACACCTTCTTTATCGGCGCGGCCATTGAGGCGAAAATGGCTTTGGAAATTTGGGGTATGCTGAACCGAGGCCGCCTGGAGAATGCCGCGAACCTTACGGAAGAAGACCACATCACGTCCGTCACAAGTTGGCTGTGCAGCTTATGAATGGCATGTCTATCAACCGATTTACGCCGGTAGCCCTGATAAAAAAAGACCCGGATTTAACGCCCCGTTACAAGTTCGAGGAGTTTATCCAGCGGGAAATGGGATAGGGAAGCTGCTGCTGCACCTGATGAAATTCAACTGGGTGAATGAAAAGTAAAATTTACGAGCCAGTCAGGGTATTTGAACAGCAGACCGGTTATTGTCCGCTGTATCTGGCGCGGCATGTCGTGGATGAGGCGCGGGATTATTTTCGCATGGAAGTTCCCGAAAGCTGCGCCAGGAAACTAGCGCAACGCGCGGAACGGGTTTTTGCCAAACAACCTTTTTGGCAGCGCAAGCTCCGTTTCCGGCAATCAGAACCCACCCGTGCCAGCTGGGAGTTCATTCTGAAGTTCATGCGTCATTGGCTGTCCGGTGTATTGGCCCGTGAAAACCCCCTCCTCTTCCGCCAATTGCCCGAAAGTTTCAAAATCGGTTTGCCGTTGCCCGAATTGCCTCCCGGCGGCGCGGCAGCGCCACCCCACCAAAAACGAAAGACGGTTGGGTCGCCCAGTGGAGATGGCCGGATGCCCCGGCGGTGCGTCCAGACCAAAAATGGGATCCAACCATAACATTCCACTTTTTGCATGGTTTCCGGTTGACGCCGGTCGGCCGCGCCAGCGGGCTCGCCACAGCTTTATTCATTTCGAAACCGTCCCGCCGCACTCTCCACCCTCCGGAGCAAAGCTACGGCGCCCGTCCTCCGCAGCGGCCACGCTACGGAGCATGGAGAGGACGGGTGCCTTCCGCTTTGTTTTGGGATCGCGGTTCACTCATTTAACCATTTAACTGATTCAACGCCTCACGCATTTTGAATGCCCGCCTCATTTAACCAATTACCATTTAACGATTTAACCCATTTCTGCTTTCTGCTTTCCCAATTTCTGCTTTGTTCCTGACATTTCCCGTGCGGGGCAAAAATACGGTTGAAAAGGTGCAGAATGCGCGACCGTCGCCTATTCTTAAATCCCAAACCGTGTTTCAATCGCCTTCATGACTGGAAATGGAAAAATCGGGAAGGCCGGCCTGCCACGCTGTAGCCTCTTGGCGAAGGAGGGCGGCTACCTCGATTGGCTGCGCCACGAGGAATCCCGCCAACTGGTCACCGACCTCGCCGAACATCAGGCCGAATTGAACGATGCTGCCCAAGGCCTGAACCATGAAAATTACCAAACGAACCCAAAGGCGAAATTCGATTTCACCAATAAATTCGGCCCGATCCCCTGTGTTTGGACACCTGTTGGATGGAAAAACGAACCCAAATGCTTTGGAGTTCCGCCTTCAGGCGGCTTCGGCTAAACCGGCCCGCCCAGAGCCCCAAACCCCGCTTAAATCACACCCAATCAAACCGAATCAAACCGAATCAAACCAAATCAAACGACTTTTTTTCATGCGCAAACACCATCAATTCTCCGCAACCCGTTGCGACGCAAGTGCATCTCCTTTGGATTTCTGCCTTCTGCCTTCTGCCTTCTGCTTTCTGTTTTGTATTGGGCTCTGCGATGTGGTAGAAATGTATTGGCTATGAATCCAGCGGCTCAAAAGCCTTCCGCCTGCGACAGGGGGACCGGACATTGTCTGGCGCGCTCGGTCGCCGACCGGCTGGCCGCCGAGCCGGCCCTCGAAGCGGTGACCATTGACCGCACGCTACACAAAATCTCCGTGGCCACCCTGGGCCAAACGGACGTGGGCCAGCTTGCCGAACGCATCAAACACGATTTCGAGACCGCGGAATCGCTGTCCACGCAACGCGATTGCGGTCTGCTGGCCGGTGAGCAGGTATGCGGGACTTGCGAGACCCCGTTGTCGGACCAGGACCGGCAACGGCTCGTGATCAGGCACGAGGGCGATTGCATGACCATCGCGCGCGTCACTTGCCCCACCGCGCCCAAGTTCTGGCGCTGGCGCGACTTTCCCCTGCCCAAAGTCGTCCAGCGCGACGTGGATTTGCTCGAGCACGCCGATGAGATTGATGAATGGAAACGGCAACTGGCTGCGGCCATTTTATGCGGTGTGTTCGGGCTGGCAGGGGTTTTCCTGCCCGCGCCATTCAAGCTTTATGCCTACGCGGCGGCTTATGCCACGGGCGGCTTTTATCCGGCGGTGGAACTCTGGGAGCGGCTGAAAAAATACGCGATTGACGTGCATTTTCTCATGTTGCTGGTGGCGGCGGGGGCGGCGAGCATTGGCGCCTGGGGCGAAGGCGCCACCTTGCTGTTCCTGTTCTCCATTTCGGGCGCGCTCGAACAATTCGCCTTGGGCCGCACGCAAAAGGAAATCCGTTCGCTGTTCCGGGAAGCGCCCAAAACCGCGACGTTGCTCGACGCGCAGGGCCACGAGCGCGAAGTGAAGGTGGACCTCCTCAAGCCCGGCATGAAGCTGCTCATCAAGCCCGGCGCGCAATTTCCCGTGGATGGTGAAATTGCCAAGGGCGCCACCGCCGCCGATGAGTCGAACCTCACCGGCGAGGCCGTGCCGGTGAAAAAGAACATCGGCGACCTCGCCCTCGCCGGCACCCTCAACCTCTGGGGCGCCGTCGAATTGGTCGTGACCAAACCCGCTGCCGAAAGTTCGCTGCGCAAAATCATCACGCTCATCAAGGAAGCCCAGCGGCGCAAGGCGCCGGCACAGCAGTTCACCGACCGGTTTAGCACCGCGTACACATGGATGGTCATCGCCTTTTCATTTTCCATGTTCTTCGTCTGGTGGCGGCTGGCCGGATTGGATGCCTTCAAGTCGTCGGTCGAGGAGCACAGCGCCTTTTATCGCACCATGACGTTACTGGTGGTCTCATCGCCCTGCGCGCTGGTGCTGTCCATTCCCTCGGCGGTGCTGGCGGCCATCGCGTGGGGCGCGCGCCACGGCATCCTGTTTCGCGGCGGCGCGGCTGTGGAAAAATTGGCCGAGATCAACGTGGTGGCGCTGGACAAGACCGGCACGCTGACCACCGGCGAATTGCGTGTGGAAAAAGTCGAGAGCTTCCCGCCGGGCCGCGAGCATGAAATCGCCTGCCTGGCTTACTCGCTGGAGAAACTTTCCACCCATCCGCTCGCCCGCGCCATCACGCGCCACGGCAAACAACAGCGCCTCGAAACCATCGTCTTTGACCATTTCGAGTCCGTCACCGGTGAGGGCTTGCGCGCGCGGCGCGGTGGCGCGCTGCCCCAACTGGGCGGGCGCGATTGGATCGGCGCGGGCCGCCATGCGCAAGCCGTCGCGGGCGTGCCGGCAACCGACGCCGGCTTCTCCGAAGTCTGGGTCGAGGAAGACGAACTGGTGGGGCGCGTGGTTTTGCGGGACGACATCCGGCCGCAAGCCGCGTCGGTGGTGGAGGAGTTGCGCGGCGAAAAGTTGCATACCGTGGTGTTGACCGGTGACCGCAAGGCCGCCGCCGGGCATTTGCGCGCGGAATTGAAGTTGGACGACGTGCGCGCCGAGTTGAAACCGGACCAAAAAGTGGCGGTCATCCTTGAATTGAGCGGGCAGGGGGCCAAGGTGGCCATGATCGGCGATGGCGTGAACGATGCCCCGAGCCTGGCCGCGGCGCACATTGGCGTGGCGATGGGCGCGCGGGGCGCGGACGCCGCCCTGGAGCAAGCCGACGTGGTGCTGATGCACGACCGGCTGGAGAATTTTCTTGCCGCGTTTCGTCTGAGCCAGCGCGCGCGGCGCATTATCCGGTGGAACCTGGTCATTTCGCTCGGCACGGTGGCGGTGCTGGTGACGTTGGCGTTGCTGGGCAAAATCGCATTGCCCGTGGGTGTGGTCGGCCACGAAGGCAGCACGGTGGTGGTGGTGCTGAACAGTTTGCGATTGCTCTTTGGCGGACAAAGCAAACCCCTTGCCGCGGCCACCCAGACTGGTTAATAATTTGGAGTGCGGCGACATGTCGCCGCTTTTTTCGACCCCGCTCTTGCGTGCAAGGGCGGGGTCGAATCAAAGCGCAGACATGTCTGCGCAGTCCAAGTTAAGGCGCTGCCTGCTTGTCGGCGATATTACGTATGCATCCTTAATGAATCCTTACTACCAATGGGTCTCTGAATTTGAACGCCTGCTCAGGAAGGGCAAATCATTGCGTTCACTGACGATTTTCCACCCGCGCCAGACACTTTCTCCGGACGCGCCCAAAGTCCTCCTGTTTTCGCCGCACCCGGATGACGAGTGCATCACCGGCGCACTGCCCTTGCGCCTTTTGCACGAGGCGAAGTGGAATGTGATCAATGTGGGTGTCACGCTCGGCAGCAAACGCGCGCGGCGCCCGGCGCGCCGTCGCGAACTGCAAAACGCCTGCGCCGCGCTGGGATTTGGCTTGGTGGTCGCGGGGTTGGAGCACATTAGTGTCGAATCCCGCGAAGGTGACCGTGCCCGCTGGCAGGCCGCCGTAACTGTTATCGCCGGGCTGCTGGCCGAGCATCAGCCGCGCGTGATTCTCCTGCCACACGAATACGATTGGAATTGCACGCATATCGGCGTTCATTTCCTGGTTATGGACGCGCTGGAGACTTTGCCCGCAAAGTTCGGCTGCTACGTCGTCGAGACCGAGTTCTGGGGCCAAATGGCGGAGCCAAACTTGCTGGTCGAATCGTCCGTGGACGTGGTGGCCGCGCTGGTTGGCGCGCTGACATGCCACATCGGCGAAATTCGGCGAAATCCGTATCACGTGCGGCTGCCGGCCTGGATGGCCGATAACGTGCGGCGCGGAGCCGAAGTGATTGGCGGGCAGGGTGGGGCAGCGCCGGAGTTTGCGTTTGCCACCATTTATCGTGTGCGAATGTGGTCACGTCGCCGGCTGGTGGATGTTTTGAAGCGCGGGCGATTTCTATCGCACCGCGAAAACGCCGGGAAATTATTTAAGCCGAAGTGAACTTTATCCAATCCGTGAACCCGAAATTCATGCGCGCCGCCATCCGCCTGTCGCAGGAAGGGCTGCGGCACAACGACGGTGGACCATTCGGCGCGGTCGTGGTGCGCCGCGGCAAAATCATTGGACGCGGTTGGAACCGCGTCACCTCGGCGAACGACCCGACGGCCCACGCGGAAATCATGGCCATTCGCGAAGCGTGCCGGCGGCTCAAGAACTTCCGCTTGGACGGCTGCGAGCTTTACGCCAGTTGCGAGCCGTGCCCGATGTGCCTGGCGGCGATTTACTGGGCGCGCATCGGGAAAATCTATTACGCCAACAGCCAGCGCGACGCGGCGGCCATTGGGTTTGACGACGCGTTAATTTACCGCGAAGTGGCGCGCCCTCTGTCCCGTCGCCAAATTCCCATGCGTCAACTGCTCCGTTCGGAAGCGCTCAAGGTTTTTGCCGAATGGAAAGCCAAGCCGGATAAAATCCGCTATTGACGCGTGCTTGGCACACAGCGCTGCCTCTGCCAGACTCCCCGCGTGGCGCAAATTAAATTCGGCACCGATGGCTGGCGGGCCGTCATCGCGGAGGATTTTAACTTTGCCAACGTCGCGCGGGTAGCGCAGGCGGCCGCTGACTATTGGAGAGGCGAATGCGACCGGCGGAACACCGAAAAGAAGGTCGTGGTTGGTTATGACCGCCGATTTTTTTCCGACCGCTTCGCCCGCATCGCCGCGGAAGTTCTCGCGGCCAACGATTTCCAGGTGATCCTCACCCCGGAACCGACGCCGACACCTGCGGTCTCCTATGCCGTAAAGAATCTTGGCGCCATCGGCGGCGTAATGATTACCGCCAGCCACAATCCGCCGATTTTCAATGGGTTTAAATTGAAGTCATATTACGGTGGCTCCAGTAGTCCGGAAGAATGTCAGGCCGTCGAAGCTTTTCTCGACAAAAGTCCAGTCAAACGAACCCCTCACCCCGCCCCTCTCCCCGCGGAGCGGGGAGAGGGTGGCCGAAGGCCGGGTGAGGGGAATGTCACCATTAAAGACGTCCGTCCCGCCCATTACGCCGCGGTCAAAAAACTCGTGGACTTCAAGCTGATCGCAAAATCCAAACTGCGTTTTGCGCACGATGCCCTGTTCGGCGTCGGCGCAGGCTGCTTTGAACAATTGCTGGCCGGCACCACTTGCCGGGTCACCACCCTGAACGCGCGCCACGATGTTTTGTTCGGCGGCATCAACCCGGAACCGATTGAGAAGAACTACGGTCTCAGCCAGAAATTTCTTCGCCGCCACCCGCACGACTTGTGTCTGGTGACGGATGGGGACGCCGACCGCGTGGGCGGAATGGATGGCCACGGCAATTACCTCACGACGCACCAGATCATCTGCCTGCTGTTGCATCACTTGGTTGTGAACCGGTTTGGAATTCCGCCTTCAGGCGGTTTGGCGGGTGCCTATCAGGGGGACCGCGTAAACGCGGGACTCCAAACACGCACGCCGCGGCGCGTGGTCAAAGCGATTACCACGACTTCGATGGTGGACAAGATGTGCGCCGCCTACGGGTTGCCGCTGGTCGAGACCGGTGTGGGCTTCAAATACATTTGCGCCGAGATGCTCAAAGGCGATGTGCTGCTTGGGGCCGAGGAGAGCGGCGGCATTGGTTTCCCCGGCCACATCCCCGAGCGTGATGGCATTGCGGCCGGCTTGACGCTCCTGGAATTGCTGGCCACCGAGCGCGTGTCCGTGAACCGGTTGCTGGCGAGGCTCGAAAAACAGTTTGGCCCGCACCGCTATGGCCGCGTTGACACGCATTATCCGCTCGAAAAGCGCGCGTGGCTGATGGAATTTCTCCAAAAAAATCCTCTGGCCAGGCTGTTACGCTCGCCGCTGGCAGACATGAAGACGTTCGACGGCGTAAAATTCATCGCGCAGGACAGCTCGTGGCTCATGTTGCGCGGCTCGGGCACCGAACCGATTTTGCGGATTTACGCCGAAGCCAAATCGGACGCCGACGTGCGGAAATTGCTGCAGCTCGGTGTGCGACTGGCACGGAGCGAATGAATGGCGCGCGTGGTAGTGTCCTAATTTGCGGTGGAGCGCGGGCTTCAGCCGAATGGCGCTAAAACAAGGGTTTGGTTTTGCGGGCCGGGAGGTGATCGACGTGAGCGGCTCTTAATTCGCGACGGGGCCGTTTCATGAAAGGGTAGGCTTTCGG
>JBEKMW010000015.1:0-56324 GCA_049523455.1 Verrucomicrobiota bacterium
CCCGGCCCTCTCCCTTGGGGAGAGGCAGAATTGTCCTCCGTCTCGCAGAATGACCTGCGACTGACGATGCTCGACGATCATCCGCACCACCAGAGCCGCACGCTAGCTGTCCCATCTCCCTGCGCGAGAGGGATAGGGTGAGGGGAAATCGGCAGAAATATCCGCCGAAACGCTTATTTCAGCCCGGCCAACGTGGATTTGACGGCTTCGAAATTCGGCAAATCCTTGGGGGTGGGCGTGCGCTCGCTGTATTTTACGATGCCTTGTTTATCAATCACAAATGCTGCGCGCGCCGCCGTATCGCCGATGCCGGCCAGCATGGGGAAGAGCACGTCGTATTTCCGGGTGACTTCCTTGTTCAAGTCGCTCACAAGCGTGATGCGGATTTTTTCCTTTTGAGCCCAGGCCTCCTGCGCAAAGGGGGTGTCCACGCTGATGCCGATGACATCGGCGCCCAGGCCGGTGAAGGCGTTCAGTCCGGCGCTGATGTCGCACATTTCCCTGGTGCAAACGCTGGTGAACGCGGCCGGAAAGAACAACAGCACGGTGTTCTTTGCGCCGAAATTTTTGCTGAGCGTGACGTCCTCCAGGCCGGTGGGCTGCTTGGTCTTGAGGGTGAAGTCGGGAGCTTTCGATCCGATGGGAATTGCCATAATCGTCCTTGGTTATTCGGTGTAATTCATCTTCGTAACGCTGACAATTTGCGGTCTTGCGGGCGGCGTGTCAAATGTGGATTGCGATTGGGGGTGGGTTCGGGCGCATCCGCGCACTGCCCCCGGCGCGCGGCCTTTCAGGCCGCTTCAGCGTGCGAGCGGGAATCAACAAACGATTGGGCTGTGGGCTCTCAAACGATGAAGCGGCGTAAACGCCGCGCTCCGGCATTGCTGTAATTGGGGGCAATGTCAAGATGCGCCCAGTGGGTTAGTTTGCAATTTTTGGTGGGGCGAGCGTCAGCCGGGCCGAAGCTCCTGAGCGAAGACTGGTCCGCGCGCGGCTCGTCAGGAGCCTCGCCCCCCAGACTGACCCACTACCCTGCGATTACGATTACGAGGAGGAGGACGAAGATGAATCGTTTAGAGCGCTGCGAGCACCTCTTGCGCGTGGTCAGCCGGCTTTACTTTGGGCCAGATTTTTCGGATGCGGCCGTCCGGTCCGATTAGAAACGTAACGCGGTTGGTGCCGAGATATTTTCGGCCCATGAAGCTTTTTTCACCCCAAACGCCGTAGGCGGTGACGATCTTTCGGTCTTCATCGGCCAGGAGCGTGAAGGGCAGTTTGAATTTCTCGACGAATTTGTCGTGGGACTTGGCGGGGTCGGTGCTGACGCCAAGGACGACGGCGCCCCTGGCCTTGAATTCGGCAAAGTGATCACGAAAGGCGCACGCTTCCCTGGTGCAACCCGGCGTGTCGTCGCGGGGATAAAAATAGAGAATGACGTTGCGGCCCTTGAAATCGGCGAGGGAAACACGGCCGCCGCCATTGGTCGCTGCCGAAAAATCCGGCGCCACGTCGCCTTCCTTGAATTTGATTTCTGTTGGCATAGTCCCCTATCGGTTCACGGTAGCCGAACTGGCCGGATGTGCGCCGAGTTGTCGCACGCCGTCCCAGACGTATAGCAGACCGGAGATGCCGGTGCAAATGGCGGCGCCGAGCGTCCAGGCCCGGATCCAGTGGACGTTCAGATCGCGGTCCCATTTGAGAAGAATCCAGATGATCGCGATCATTTGAAAGACTGTGGCGATTTTGCCGATGACGCGGGGATGTACGACGACTTTGCCAACGGTGAGACGGATGACGAGTATGCCACTGAGCAACAGCAGATCGCGTCCGATGATGGTGCCGGTGAGCCACAAAGGGATTTGTCCGAGGCGCGGACGGTGGTCGAAGCTCAGCAGCACAATCCCGGATACCAGCAACAGCTTGTCCGCGAGCGGGTCGAGGATGGCTCCCAGCTCGCTTTTCTGGTTGTAGCGGCGGGCGATGTAGCCGTCCACGCCGTCCAGAATGGCGGTGACCGCAAACGACAAGAATGCCAACAGCCGGTAGATTTCGTTGCCGGTTTCGACGTAGTAAAGGACTTCGACGACGAAGAACGGAATCAACAGAATCCGCAGGATGGTAATTTTGTTCGCCGTCGTCATACAGGGGATTTTAACCGGGTTTGCCCCATTTTGCACGAACGGAACCACAAAATCCATTGAGTGTTCTCCCATTCCTATCCTCCTCGCCCTCGTTCTCGAAAATACCGACACGGCCGGCGGCAAATGTGAAGTAATTTTACGACTGACCCCGTACGGAAGCGCTGCGGGTTGGGACAACCCGCGCTTCCAGACGGAAATCAGTGCCCGGCGAGAAAGGGATTGGCTTTAGCGACGGGGGCGACACGCGGCAGAAACAGCGGGCTGACCAGCAAGTAGATCCAACCGAGCACGAGGTGGGCGGTGAAGGCCAGGAGCACATGAATGAGGTCCAGCGCGCCCAGGGCATAGAAGACCATGGTCCCGGTGAATAACAGCGCGCCCGGCATCAAGGCCGCACCGGCCAGGCGCCAACACTGGCGGAAATTCGCGGCCCGGTCGGCAAAATAGCAGACGAGCCAGGTGGGGAGAAAATAGAGGGTGGCCAATAGCGCCCACGAGAGCCCAAGACCGCCCACGACCGCGGCGATGGCCATGGCCAACAGGTCAGGCTCCCAGGCGCCCCAGATTGCCTCCAGATCCGGGCGGTCAAAATAAAACGACTGGCCAGCGGGATAGCGAAAATCGGCGTAGCCGAAAAGGGAAAAAACGCGCACGGAATCCCTTCCAAACTCGACCTGAACCTGTGCCGGCGAGCGCATCTGGCCGGAATGGTCGAGGTCAACGTTCAGCGCCAGGAAATGGTCTTCGGCGAGCAGTTGAGGCGAATTGCCATGCCAGTGCAACTGGCCGTCGCGGATCTCGCCCTGGTCGGGCATTTGGGCGAGGGCAGCGGTGATGGTGGGAAAGCAGTCGTCGTCCAGAAACCGGTTCACGGTAATGGCGGCGAGGGCGGCGACGATGAATTGGACCAGCAACAAGCGGCCCAGGCGGGCGTGTGCAAAGGCCGCCACTCCGCGGGGAGTAAGCGGTTCCCAAGCGACCGGTGATGGTTCCGAAGCCGTCATGATGCGGCGAATTGATTCCGCCAAAGGCGAGTGTGGCGCAATTAAGGAGCCTTTACAATCTTACTACGCAAACCGGCTTGCGGCAGGTCCTCACCATGAACCCGGACCCTCACCTCACCCTGACCCTCTCCCCTCCCATCAGATGGGAGCGGAGAGGGGAAAGCCGGCGGGCGCAACGAGTGAATTGGGGGACCGGCAGCTTCCGGCAGGTTCAGGGGTTCAATGCGCGAATTCCTCAGGCGGCGGGTGGCGGCCCAGGCGGCGGCTTTTGGGGTTGCTCGGGCGGCGGCGCGTGGACCACCGGCACCGGGTAACGCAGTTTCATGACATCGTCCACGAGTATCTCGACGAAATAGGCGCCGGCGGTTTTGAACTCGACCTGGCCGAAGAGCATGACGCTGGTGGCGTGCAGCGTGGCGTCGCGCAGTTCAAATTTCATTTCGCCCTTGCGCAGGACGGTGGTCTGGTCGGGCGCAATGAGCCGGACGGTTTCGGTGAACTTGCCGACGCCGGCCGTCCAGCGGTTGAAGACACACAGCCGGCCGGCAACGACGGGCAGTTGCGGCACGCGGATGAGACCCAGGACGCCGATGAGGATGAGGTTGCCGCTGGCTTCCTGGCGAACGTCTTCACAGAGCAGCGAGGATTGCAAATCGGGCAAGATACGGGTGGGTTCCATAAATTTTCAGTTCGTTAAATGCGTTAAACTATTCTCCGCGGCCCGCACGGTATTCGACATGAGCATGGCAATGGTCATGGGGCCGACCCCGCCCGGGTTGGGCGTGATTTTGCCGGCGATCTTTTGGACCGCGGCGAAATCCACGTCACCGACGAGCTTGCCGTTTACCCGGTTGACGCCCACGTCAATGACGGTGGCGCCGGGTTTGACCATGTGGGCCTTCACAAATTCCGCCACGCCAATGGCGGCGACCAGAATGTCCGCTCCCCGGCAGTGTTGATGGATGTCGCGCGTGGCGGAATGACAAATGGTTACCGTGGCGTTGGCGCGGCGGCCCTTCTGGCAAAGCATGGCGGCCAGCGGTTTGCCCACCAGGTTGCCGCGGCCCAGGATCACCGCGTCCGCGCCTTCGATTTTCACATTGGCGCGCACGAGCAGTTCGACAATGCCCGCGGGCGTACAGGGCTGAAAGCCCGTGAGATCGGCGAGCATCAATTTACCGACGTTCAGCGGGTGAAAGCCATCCACGTCCTTATGCGGCGCGATGGCCGCGCTGACCACCGGCTCACGAATCGGTTTGGGCAACGGCGTCTGGACCAGGATGCCGTGCAAGCGCGAGTCGGCGTTTAATTTTTCCAGGAGCGCGAGCAATTGGCCTTGACTGGTGGATTCCGGCAAAACATGCGTTTCGGAGAAAATGCCCAACTCAGCGCAGGCCTTCTCCTTGCGGCCGACATAGACTTTGGAGGCAGGGTCCTCGCCGACGCGCACAAAAGCCAGGCCGGCGTGCAGGCCGCGCGCTTTCAACGCGGCGACGCGACCGGCCAACTCGCTTTGGACTTGTGCCGCGATGGCACGCCCGTCAATGAGATTGCCGGGCGGCATTACTCAAGCACCTGGATCTTCTGGACCGTCAGCACGGGCGTATCCTTCCACCGCTGGGCCAAGCCCTCCTCGCCGGTGACGATGATATGCAGGCCATTGTAACGGCTGAGGTCGAGGTTTGTGCTCGTGGTATAAAGATAATCAATCGGGACATCCGTCTTTTGATCGTACAACTCGTAGGTCGTAGGTTCGATAACGCTGGGCACATGGCGTACAAAGCCCTCATGGGTCACGATGCGCGGGGGGATGTTGGTCTCCTCCGGTTGCGGCAGCGGCATATTGGCGAGCATGCCGGCGTTGGCCAGCATACCTGCATTGGCCAGCGTCTCTGTGGTGGCCGGCGCGTTGGCTGGCGCTGGTGCGGGCGCATTGGCCTCAGGTTGCGGCGGCGCCGGAGTGGGAGCCGCTTCGGGCATCGCCGACGCATTGGTTGTTTCGGTCACGATGGGTTGGGATTCAGCCACTTGCGTGGGCGCAGGTTGGGGAGCTGCCGCCGCCGTCGGCGCGGGTGCGGGCGGAGGCGTCGGCTGAGTTTCCGCCGGCGGGGGGGTATTGGCCGCCAGCATCGCCGGCTCTTGTTTCAAATATTTGGCCGCCACAAAAGCGTACGCGTTCGCCGGCGGTTGGATTTCCATCCACGAGCCCTTGGTGGTGATTTCACTGACCGTGGTGCCGCGTTCCACGAGCCCGACGACACTGTAATTCTCGCCCGGTCCGGCCCGCAGGTGCAGTTTCTTGGGCAAAACCATTTTGTTTGCGGGATCAATGAATTGGGAGTCAACCCAGACGTTGGCGTTGGTAGGGAAGGCGATTTTGGCCCACTGGGCCGGCTCATCGGCCTTGTGCCGCTGCAAATTGATCTGCTCCACCACCGTAACCATGGTGCCTTTGGACAGATGGGTGACCACTTCGCCGTTTAATCCGGCCTGGCCACGGGCATTAACAGCGGCGGCTTCCACTTCCGCAGGTCCGGGCACGAGCGTGACCGGAGTTTCCGGGGCGGACGGCGCTTTGGCGGCGGCGGGTTTGCGTGGCTTATGCTTCGCGGCCTTCTTCCCGGCGGGCGCGTTGGTCACCGTGGGCGCCGCTTGCGGCATGGCGGGCGCGGTGACGGCGGGTGCCGGTGGAGGCATGGGCGCCGTCGGCGCAGGCGCATTATTTTGCGCGAGCAAACTGCTGGAAAGTGTTGCCACTAAATACGGCCAAATCTTCAGTTTCATAATTCAACTCAGTAAAGTTCTAATCTCGGTCTCTGTCAATGCCCGCCAGCGGCCCGGTTTCAACTCCCCCAGCTTGATCTTGCCAATCTGGGTTCGCTGCAACCGCCGCACCACAAGGTGCTGCGACTCACAGAGCCGCCGCACTTCGCGGTTCCTGCCTTCGCTCAATTCCAGTTCCACCACGGTCCGCGCATGGCCGCCGGAAACCAGTTTGGCGGACCGCGCCCGTAGTTTTTCACCATTGTGAAAAACGCCGCCGGTAAACCGGGCGAGGGCCGCCCCGTCCACGCCGCCCTCAATCGTTACGAGATACTTTTTGCGGACGCCGTAACGCGGATGGGTCAGGCGCAGGGCGAATTGTCCATCATTGGTGACAAAAATCAATCCTTCACTGGCGAAATCCAACCGGCCCACGGTGTACACGTTTTGCCATTCCCGTGGCAGAAAAGCGTAAATCGTCGGGCGATTCCATTCATCCTCGCGCGAACAGACGCAACCCGGCGGCTTGTGCATGGCGACGTAAAGCTTGCGCCGGATGCGAACCGCCTTGCCATCCACGGCCACCTCGTCGTGGCCCGGTTCCACCTTGGAGCCGAGCTTGCGGACTGGCTGGCCATTGACGCTCACCCGCCCGTCCAAAATGAACTGTTCGGCGGCGCGGCGCGAAGCCACGCCGGCGTCGGCCAGGAATTTCTGCAAACGAACTGACATGTGACAGGTGACAAGTGCCCGGTGACCGGCAGAAACCCCACGTCACAAGCCACTGGTCACCGGTCACGCTTAAACGCCGGGTTTGGTTTTGCGGAGGCCGGTGATGCGGTCGCCGTCCTTCCATTGGCCGCGTTTCTTGAGCACCTCCACGCGCTCGAAGCGCTTGAGGACATTGCGCTTGCCGCCCAGGGTGGACGCTGCGCGGAGACTGCGATGCTGTGACATAAATTCGATTCAGTTAAATTTTCGTCAAAAACGAGGGGGTAGGATAGCAAAACCGAGGCTTGCGGCAACAGGGAAATTTCAGCGCGCCACCGGGCAGGGAGGCGCTGCCGCTTCGCTCCATGAACCGGACATCGAACATCCAATAGCCGATAGCCGATAGCCAATAGCCAATGAAGGCAGAACCCTCACCTCACCCTGACCCTCTCCCCTCCCATCAGAATGGGAGCGGAGAGGGGAAAGCCGGCGGGCGTAATGAGTAACTTGGAAGACTGGCAGCTTACGTCAGGTTCATGGTCCCAATGCATGCCAAAGGTCGAAGGGATGCTCTACATGAACCGGGGAACATATTTGTAGTAAAAAATGCCCCTGTTGCCTCCGTTTTCTCCTGTTCAAACTGTTTTTCCTCGCCCGCGGTGTCAAGGAGCGCCCAACTCTGTCAATGGCGCGCGCTTTTGTTCGCGCAGCTTCTGCTGCTGCCGTAACAGGTCGTTTCTATCGGCATCGGCGATTTCGGGCCGGCTCGCTTGCTGCGTCAAGGCGGCAATCTGGCGGTCCAGAAACTGGTTGCGCAATTTAACGGCCACGTCGGCCAGTTGCGTCTCCGGATTGGGGAGTTTGCGGTCCTCGGTGGCGGCTTCGGTCACCAGGGCGCGCAAATCGGACGATTCGCACTCATCGAGAAAGGCGGCCAGGTTCTTCCAGGATTCATTGGTCTGCGCGGCGAGGCGATGCTCAACGATTTGCCGCACGAGCGGATGCCCAAGCCAATTCACATCCAGATGGAGGGCCGCCCACGGCACCAAACCATCGTGCAGCAGGAGCAGCTTGAGCAGCCAGAATTCGTGGGGCGATGGCCGGGCGGGCGCCTCCACTTCATCCAGCGGGGGTTCTTCGCCTTCCGAACTGCGAGCACCCGATTCGGCGCTCCGCACCTTGCCAAATTCGGTCCGGACTGATTCCGGAGAAACGCCGAGGCGCAGCGCGGTTTTTTGCGCGTAGGTGTCCACCAGCACCTGGTTGCCGGTTTTTTGGGCGGCTTCCGCCATGCCCCGCAAAACGGCGTTGCGCCCTTTGTCCGTGGTCGTGCCGTTTTGCGCGCAAAGCCGGTTCAAATAGTAGTCAAAAAATCCCCCGGCGGTCTCGACCAATTTGCGGAAGGCTTCGCCGCCGTTGGCCTTGATGAAGCTGTCGGGATCGTGCGGGGCGGGCACCACGGCCACGCGGATTGCCAGAGCGGACGCCAGCAGGTGATCCAATGAGCGCACGGCCGCGTTTTGACCGGCTTCATCCGAATCGAAACAGAGCACCACTTCATCCACGTATCGTTTGAGTATGCGCGCGTGCTGGTCGGTAAACGCCGTGCCCTGGGGCGCGACGACGTTTTGGACGCCGGCCATAAAGCAGGCGATTAAATCGAGCTGGCCCTCGCAGACGATGGCAAAGCCGGCATCGAGGATTGCCCGCTTGGATTTATCGAGTCCGAAGAAGACGCGGCTCTTGGTAAAAATCGGCGTTTCGGGGGAATTGACGTACTTGGCGGTCTTTTCGTCACCGGACAGCACCCGTCCGCTGAATCCGATTACCCTGCCCTGCTCGTCGCAAATGGGAAAGATGAGCCGCCCACGAAACCGGTCATAGAAATGGTCGCCGCCTTCCTTGCGCAAAATCAGTCCTGCCTTCTCGACGGTGGCCAGTTCATAGCCCTTGCTTTTGGCCCAGTTGACGGTGTCGTCCCAAAGGTCGGGCGCGGCGCCCAGCCGGAATAGTTTTACGGCCTCGGCTGATACGCCGCGTTTGGCGAGGTAGTCGCGCGCGAGCTGGCCGGCGGCTTCATTGAGCAAACAATTCTGCCAGCGTTGGGCGATTTGTTCATGAATCTGGAGCAGTTGGTCCTTGAGATGACGCGATTCCCGGGCGGCGGGGTGGTCTTCCAATTCGATCGGGATTCTCGCCCGCTCGGCGAGCCGGCGCACGGCGTCCACGAAGCCGATGTTTTCGTATTCCTTGACAAAGGTGAAGACGTCGCCGCCTTTGTGGCAGCCAAAGCAGTGAAAGATCTGGCGGTGCGGATTGACGTTGAAACTGGGCGTCTTCTCCTTGTGAAACGGGCAGAGGGCGGTGAAGTTGGCGCCCGCCTTTTTCAGCGGGAGATAGGAGCCGATGACATCCACAATGTCGCTGGCGGCGCGAATGCGTTCGAGAGTGGCGGAGGAGAAAACGGGCATGCGCGTCGGCGGCGGCACGCGCCGTCAATTACCAATGTGGACGACGGGGCGCTTTATCATCGCCGGCGGCGGCTCAGTCCCAAAACCAGAGCCGGAAGGGCCCGTCTGGATCAATAGCGGACCCAAATAACTGGCAATATACGGTCCCAGCAGTGATTTCTTAAAAATGCTGTCCTGGACGGTGGGGACGTCGGGGATGTAATTGCCGCCGTAAAGGTCGCCGCCGTACCAGCGTTTTTCATAAGCGCGGTGGGCCTGGATGTCAGCCGTCGTATAGTGCGGTGCGTTCAAAAGGGCGAGCGCAAACAGGGCGATACAACCGTAGCGAACGGTGCCGGAAAGCAGCCCAAGGTAATACTCGTTTCCCCCAAAGACATTACTGCCCGTCAGTTTGGGCATGAGCGCCTGCCTGAGGAAGGCGAAGATCATGGTAACACCGGCGGCCAGGAGCAAATAGCCACCCACGCAACTGAGGGTTTTGGGGCAACCCGTGTAGTTTTTCAGGGCAGGCGCCACCAGGGCGTAACCAAAACCACAAACGACGACCAGCGCGACCCATTGAAGCACGAGCAGGACTTCCTTGCTCATGCCATTCTTCCGCCCCCGGAAGAATCCAAACAGGAGGATCGCGACCACCGCCACGTCAAACCAATTGAATGGCAATTTATCAAGCGCCATGGACGCGATAGAAGCAGCAATCATGCCGGGAGCTTATGCCTTGCCGTTCACTGGATGCCAGCGAATTCTCATTGCGGATGGGAACTCAGCCAGAACTGGATGTCGGTGGTTTCGGCGTTGTGGGGATCCAGTGCCAGCACCTTGAGGTAATGCTCCCGGGCCCGCGGGAAGTCGTGCAACTGCTGTGCGTAAAGATTCCCCAATGCCAGGTGCGCCCGGACATCGTTAGGATTGGCCGCAAGGATATTGTTCAACTGGATGACGGCATCGGGCACATACCGGGCAGCCTGCAAAGCCAGGGCGAAATTGTAGCGTGCGTCCACGGAATTGGGCTGGATGGCCAGAGCCAATTCGTAGGCCGCCAGGGCCTGCGGATAGTTTTGCAGGCGATAGGCCAGCACGCCAAAATTGTATTGCGCTTCGAACCAGCCTGGGTCGAATTCCGCCGCCTGCTGGTAGGCCCGCAAGGCGTCCAGCCAGCGCGTATCCTGTTCAAACTCCCTGGCCCGGGTGAACGCGCCGGCGGCGGCCAGCCGGTCACCCGCCTTGGGCTTGTGCGGTGAGGCATAGGAATAACGTGGAAAACCGGGCGGCGCCGCCGGAGCGGCATTGGCCGGTTTGGATTGCGGCTCCGCGGGCGCCGCTTGTGCGGCGGCAACCTCGGCAGATGAAACCGCCGGATTTTCAGCAACGTCCGATGCGGAAGGCAATGGAGTGACGCCATTGGAAACGTATTTTTTCTCCGGCGCCGAGGAATGAAACCAACTGGCGGGATTGAGGCGATGCCACGCGCTCGGTTTGCCATCGGGCACCGGCGCCCTTCCGGTTACAACCGGCTCGGAAGAGGAAGCCACCGACGGCGTGGCTGGCGGGTGTGGCTGGGCCAGGACCGGCTGCGGCTGGACTTGCACGACTTGTGCGGGTTCGGCGGGGTACGCCGGCGGGATATTGGAATAAGCCCGAACCGGCGGCTGTGGTTTGGGCGGCGGCGCGACATGAACCACCGGCGGCGGCACTCTAGCTTCGCTCACGTACGCCGGCGGAGCGGAGGGGGCTTGATTCTGGCTGGGAGCAGCCTGGGGTGGCGGACCGACGGCGGCCGCGGCAACCGGTTGCTCCAGGCTGTTGGCCAGTTCATTGACTTCGTTCCAATTCGCTGGACGCGGCGTAAGCGCCAAGTACGCCTGGTAATATTGCAGCGCGGTTCGATTGTCGTGCAGGAAGGTATGTGTAACCGTGGCCAGGTTCAATAACGCCGGCGCGTAGTCTGGGTGGGCCTTGATCGCCTCACCGAAATACTGCGCCGCTTCGCGAGGACGGCCTTGTTGAATTTGCGCCAAGCCCAGGCCATTCAGAGCCTCGGCGTTGTTCGAGCTCAGATAGAGCGCGTAGCCGAAGCTCTTCTCCGCGTCCGCCAATTGGTGGGCGCGGAGCTGCGCCCAGCCGCGCTTGATCCAGCCTTCCGGGACGTTACTGCGGCGCAGCGTAAAGGCCGTGAACTCCGTCACCGCGGCTTCCGGCTTGTTCTGATCCAGCCACAGGCAGCCCAGATTATAGTGCGCCTCCACCAGATCGCGGTCGAGCATGAGGGCGTGCTGGTAGGCGTCAGCGGCTTGCGCCGGTTCCGCGGCGCACTGATAGGCCAGCCCAAGATAATTCCAAGCCTGCGCGTTGGTGGCCAGCAGCGAGGTGGCGGTCTTCAATTCCGCCACCGCGTCCGGGTAATCGCCGCGGTCAAGGGAGGCCTTGCCTTTAAGCAACGCACGCGGGCCTGCGGGCGTACAACCCGAAAGCAACACGGCAAAAGCAAAAAAGAGTGCGAGCCATAGTCCCGGCCAGAGCGTGGAAATGACCGAATGGCGTTCTTCGATTGCGGACCGGATTCTGTCTTCCAACTTCCATAATCCATCTTCGTTTTGGTTTTTGATGGCCAGCATCGCCGTTGGTGGTAGCATCCGCGCCCGAAAGTGTCAAGAAACGCACAATACCACCGCTGTCCGAATTCGAGGCCGCAATACAGGCGGCTGGTCTGCTTGCTTCATAGCCGCTTTAATACCACCAAGCGACGGCTGCTTCGCAGCGCAGGTTTCCAACCTGCTATATCGCCGACTTCCAGTCGGCAGACCGTCGGCAAAACGAGCGTCGTTTGGAATTGGCGAGCCTTGCGGGTTGGAAACCCTCGATACAGCAGACTGGAAGTCTGCGCTACGTCGCATGCGGGAGCGGACTATGAAAAATCCGGGCCAGGGTTTACGAGGCCCGGTCCTCCGATAGGGAGGAAAGCCGGCCGCCCAACTTTTTCGAAACGTGCAGCACATTTCGCGCTGGTTCCCTTGGTTCTCCTGCTGGCCGGGCTTTTCCCCCTGCCCAGCCGTGCCACCGATTATTTCTCAGTCCCCGGCACCAATTCAGTCCCCGGCGCAAATACCGGCGTGCGCGTGGTCATGGTCGAAGACCGGCAGGCAACCGATGATTATCAGCCCGACAACGCGCGTGTACTGGCGATGGTAAACCGGGGCATCGGCGTGCTTACCGGCCAGCCGACGCCCAGCGGTGCCTGGCGCAGCCTCGTTTCCACGCAAGATACCGTCGGCATCAAGGTCTTTTCCGCGCCCGGCGCCGTCAGCGGAACGCGTCCGGCCGTGGCGGCCGCGGTGGTCCGGGGGTTGCTGAATGCCGGCGTGCCAGCGGGCCACATTATCATTTGGGACCAGCACGCCCCGGATTTGCGGGCGGCGGGATATCTTCGGCTGGCCGCGCAATTGGGCGTACAGGCGGCCGGCGCCGAGGAATCAGGTTACGACCCCACGAACTTTTACAATCCCGACACCGCCATAATCGGGCATTTGGTATGGGGCGACCTGGAATTTGGCAAGAAAGGCGAAGGCGTCGGACGGAGGTCATTCGTCAGCCGGCTGGTGAGCCGGCGGGTGACGAAAATCATCAGCATCGCGCCTCTGCTGAACGACAACGAATCCGGGGTGTGCGGGCATCTTTACAGCGTGGCGTTAGGCAGTGTGGACAACACGCTGAGGTTTGAGGGCGATCCGGACCGGCTGGCCGTGGCGGTGCCGGAGATATACGCCCTGCCGGCGGTGGGCGACCGCGTGGTCTTGAACATCACCGACGCGCTGATCGGCCAATACGAAGGCGGCGACAAGGGACTGCTGCAATACTCGGAGGTGCCCGACCAGCTTTGGTTCAGCCACGATCCGGTGGCGCTCGACACGCTGGCGTTGAAGGAATTGGAGCGGGCCCGCCACGCGTTCGGAGCGTCGGAGTTTAAAATCAATTTCGATCTCTACACCAACGCGGCGCTGCTGCAACTGGGCGTGAACGACCCGGCCAGGATCATGGTGGAGAAACTCAAGTAGGGTGGAAGATATTTTTCAAGGCCGGGCCGAGTTCGGAAAATTGAAAGCGGAAACCCGACTCGAGAAAGCGCCGGGGAGCACAGCGACAACCTTCGAGCGCCAGGGTGGCCTCGGTGTTCGTGAGGCGGGCGCCCAACTTCAACGCCCAAGCGGGAACCGGCGGTGACCACGGGCGGTAGAGGGTGCGCCGGAGGATGCGCATGAACTCCGCGTTGGTCACCGGCTCGGGCGCGACCGCGTTATAGACGCCGGAATAGTAGTTATCGTACTCGAGCGCTCTGAGGAACATCGCGGTGAGGTCCGTGTGGTGGATCCAACTGACATATTGTCGGCCGCTGCCGGCGGCGCCGCCGAGGAACCATCTGGTATAATGGGCCAGCAAAGGCAATGCGCCCCCGTTCCGCCCCAGCACAATCCCCGTGCGGAACAGGATGCGCCGCGTTCGCGGCACGTCCACGGAAAAAAACGCGCCCTCCCATAGCCGGCAGATATCCGCCAGCCGGCCGGAACCGGCCACGGCGGTTTCATCGCACCATTCGGCCTCTCGCTGGCCATAATACCCCACCGCGCTGGCCTGCACCCAGAGACGCGGCGGCAGGCGCACATGATGGCGAATGGCACTGGCGAGGATGTGCACGGAGTGGACGCGCGAGCCGATGATTTCCGCGAGGTTTTCGGCCGTATGACGGCAATTGATGTTTCGTCCGGTGAGATTCACCACGGCTTCGGCGCCGTCCAGGTGTTGAATCCATTCGCCCACCTGCTCCCCGTCCCACTCGGCCTCGCGCACGTCGTCATCACGCTCGCGGAGCGAGCGCGTCAAGACCACCACCTCCCAACCCTGTTCGAGCAAGGCGCCGCAAAGGGCGCGCCCAACGAAACCCCCGCCCCCGGCCACCACGATACGTCTCTGCTTCATGCCAGCAAGTCCAGGCGGGGCGCATTCTCAGCCGTGAGCGGATTGATCGTGAATTGCGACTGCTCCAGCTTTTCCAGCCATTGAGCGATGACACGACAGAGCCAGTCCAAATCCAGGGATTCATGTTGCGGGGAGTATTGCTTGAGATTGGCCAGGGCGAGCTTTAAGAGGGCGGCCGCCGGGCGCGCATGATTTCTTTGCAGATGCACGAAGGCGCCGGCCAGTTGGATGAGCCCCTTGTAAAAGGGCCCGTTCGGGCCGTGTTTATCCTTGAGCCAGATATGTTCCAGGACTTCGTGCGCCTCGTAAAACAACTGCCGGTTGAAGCAATTGAGGTAGCCGAGATAGTGCCGGTTCAGGTCGTGGGCGCGATACTCATCCACCAGCGCGGCAATGCGTTGTTGTTTGCGGCTCACGGGTCCAAGATAGGGTGGTTGGCAACGGGTGGCAAGGGGGAGAGCGGAATGTATTTATTGACGTTTAGAAGCTTGGTGCCGGTGGCGGGACTCGAACCCGCACGACTTTTTACGGTCCCAGGATTTTAAGTCCTGTGCGTCTGCCATTTCGCCACACCGGCACGCGGCGACTGTAGCCCATGCGGTCAACGCGCAGCAAGCTCTGACGGCGCAACTGGTCGCGGGCTTTGGGAAGCTTTTGGCCGGTGCCAGTGCGCTTGAAAAAATCATTTTACCACAAGTCCACGCCGGACTAGATTACACCAAGATGAGCACCGTTGCCGAAATTGAAGCAGCCATCAAAGCTTTGCCTCCCACCGAGCGCGAACGTCTGGCCGAACATCTGCCTTCCATCCTCCCGGAATTGAACGGCGATGCCAAATGGCAGCGCATCGTCAACGACGCCCGCCCGCGCCCAGCGCTCACAACCTTGGGCGATGAAATTGCCGCGCGGTTGAAAACCAATCCCGCCGCCTTCTCCGAAATGCACGACGCGGACTTCGACCAGTCCAAGTGAAATCGCTCGGCACGGAAAAGTTCTGGCAGGCTTACCGTGCGCTTCCCCACACGCCTTAAAGATCTGCCCGCCGCGCCCAGCGCAATTTCGCCGGCGCGGAACGCAGATTGGAACGCTGTTCCTCCGCCGATGGCCGGATGATTTCGCGCGCTATCTCTGAATAAACTCCATTGTGATGATTCGATTCGAACGATTTTTTCAACCGCCGGTCGTCGCCCGAATGAAATGTCAAAACCGCCACGTGTCCGCCGGGTTTCAGGTAGGACGGCAAATTTCGCAAAAATGCGTCGAGCGCGGAAAACTCGTCATTCACGGCGATACGCAACGCTTGAAAAACGCGGCGGATGTTCAGGTCGCAATCTTCCCTGGCAACGTGCGGCAGCGCGTGCGTGGTTGCAAAACGTTTTCCTGTGAGCGCCGTGCCGATTGAGCGGCATTGGGTTCGTCCGCATATTCCTCGAGCACCTTGGCGATAGTGACGGCATTGCCGGCATGCTCCTTGTAATTTTGGTCGAAGCGGCGCGGGGTTTTTCCGCGGTAACGCTTGCGGCGCCGGCGCCGGCTCTGGCACATTTTCTTCGGACACGGCGGATATTCTGCGATGATTCACCGGTGAGTTCGAGGCAAATCATCGTGATTGGCAACCGGCTTGGCCTTGAATCGGATTAGAATGGGTTAAATGTTGGACGGAAAGGCCAGTGACGCTGAAGCGGCGTGTACGCAGCGCTCCGCAAACCTTTGCGTTGGGGAGAACTTTCAAGATGCTCCCGCAGGGGCCGGGCTTGGGCGGTGCAAGTGGAAGGGCGCCGCAACCGGATTTTGCTGGCGAGTTTTTCGTTGGCTGGCCAAAAGGCGACAAGCTCGGGCCGATGGCTCTTGCTGCTGAACACGAAAACCCCGCGTGATTTCAGTGGTTTCAAGAGATTTTGGTTCCACGGCACGCACCCTGCTGGATGGCTGGCGGTTGAAGGTTGGTTGATTGACGTACAAGGCAAGCAGCGCCGGGGACGAGAGAAAATCCGGCGCAGTGAGGTGGCGAAGGAGATACTCCGTGGGGAGGGAGGAAACGACGCACGCGCCCGTCTGCCTGGCCGGTGGAACCGAGCTGGACAAGGAGGTGGCGGTTTACCGGGACGCCAGCAGCGAGGCGCGTGTTTCCCACCGATAAATCGGTGGGCTATTTTCTTTCGCCCTCCGGGCTATGCCCGGCTATTTTTTGCGGCGCTTCTTTACGTTCACCTGCGTCGTGGCGTGGGCCAGCGCGGCCTGAATGTGCGCGGCTTCTTCCTCGCTGACTTTCTGGGCCAGCCGCGCCTCGGCGCGCTGGCGGGCTTCCTCGGCCTTGGCCTCGTCAATGTTGTCGGCACTGATGGCCATGTCGGTAAGAATGGAAACACGATCGCCGGTGACCTGCACAAACCCATCACCCACGGCGAGGTACAAGGTATCCTTGCCCTTCTTTACGATGATTTCGCCCGCGACGAGCTCGGTCATCAAGGGCATGTGCTGGGGCAGGATGCCCATCTCACCTTCGGTGCCGGTGAGCGTGACCATGTCCACGTCGTCGGAGAAGATTTTTGCCTCCGGGGTGACGATTTCCAATTTGATGGTATTGGCCATTTTGGTCCGGTCAAATGGGGGATTCGTTAAATGAGTTAAATGGGTGATTGGTTAAATGAGTTAAATGGGAATACGGCCGACAAAGGCGAAGTAAACCATTTAACCTATTTAACCAGTTACTCATTTAACCTTCCTTGATTTCCTCGATTCCACCCTTCATGTAAAAATTCTGTTCGGTCACGTCGTCGTGCTTGCCTTCGAGAATCTCCTTGAAACCGCGGACGGTTTCGGCCACGGGCACCTGCTTGCCCTGGCGGCCAGTGAACACTTCGGCGACCGAAAACGGCTGGCTGAGGAAACGCTGAATCTTGCGCGCGCGATAAACGGTGAGTTTGTCGTCGGGCGAGAGCTCGTCCATGCCGAGGATGGCGATGATGTCCTGCAAATCCTTGTAGCGTTGCAACACGCGCTGCACGCCGCGGGCGGTGTCGTAGTGGTCGCGCCCGACAATGTCCGGCGTGAGGGCGCGGCTGGTGGACGCGAGCGGATCCACCGCCGGGTAAATGCCCAACTCGGCGATGAAACGTTCGAGCACAATGGTGGCGTCCAAGTGCGCAAAGGTGGTGGCCGGCGCCGGGTCCGTGAGGTCGTCCGCCGGCACATAAACCGCCTGAAAGGAGGTGATGGAGCCTTTGCGGGTGGAAGTGATGCGCTCCTGCAATTCGCCCATTTCTGCGGCGAGCGTAGGCTGATAACCGACGGCGCTGGGGGTGCGTCCCAGCAGCGCCGAAACTTCCGAACCGGCCTGCGAAAAGCGGAAGATGTTGTCAATGAACAGCAGCACGTCCTGATTTTTCTCGTCGCGGAAATATTCGGTGACGGCCAGGGCGGACAGGGCCACGCGGAAACGTGCGCCGGGCGGCTCGTTCATCTGCCCATAGACCAGCGCGATTTTCGAGGCGCCGAGGTTGTCCTGCTTGATGACGCCCGCTTCGGACATTTCGGTGTAAAGATCGTTGCCTTCGCGGGTGCGTTCGCCCACGCCGGCGAAGACGGAGACGCCGCCGTGCATCTTGGCGATGTTGTTGATCAATTCCATGATGACGACGGTCTTGCCGACCCCGGCGCCGCCGAAGGCGCCCACCTTGCCGCCCTTGAGGAAGGGGCAGATGAGGTCAATGACCTTGATGCCGGTGGTGAGGATTTGCGGGCTGGTGGATTGCTCGACCAACGACGGTGCGGGGCGGTGGATGGGATAAAACTTGTCGGCCTTGACTGGGCCGCGCTCATCCACCGGCTCGCCCACCACGTTGAACACGCGACCCATCACCCCGTCGCCGACGGGCATGGAAATGGGACCGCCGGTGTCCAAGACTTCATAGCCGCGCTTCATGCCCTCGGTGGAACCCATGCATACGCAGCGCACCCAGCCGTCGCCGAGGTGTTGCTCGACTTCGAGCGTGCGCCTGGCGTGGCCCTGGCCGGGCACGTTGAACTCGACCGTCAGGGAGCTGTAGATGGAGGGAGGCTGGCCGGTGAACTCCACGTCCACAACCGGCCCGATGATTTGAACGATTTTGCCTTTATTCATGCGATTAAATTGGTGGTTGCGTTATCAAGCCACGGCCATTTGCGCGCTGGCGATTTCCAATAATTCCCTGGTGATGTTTGCCTGGCGAAGTTTGTTGTATTCGAGCGTGAGGTCCTTGATGAGCTGCATGGCGTTTTCGGTGGCATTCTTCATGGCCACGAGTTTGGCGCTGTATTCACTGGCCCGCGCCTCGAGCAACAATTGATACATCTTGAAATTCAAACTATGCGGCAACAGCGCACCCAAAACGGTGGGCTCGTCCGGTTCAAACTCAAACGTGTCCACGCTTGGGGCGGCTTCCGGCAAATGCTCCGGCGGCCGCTGGCCTGCGCCCGTCGCCACCGGTTGGATTTTGCCCACCGGCAGGAAGGGCATGATTTCGGGCTGTTGCACCAGTGTGGAAACGAAGCGGGTGAACAAAATATCCACCGCGTCCACTTCCCCCCTGGCAAACAGGTCCTGCACGTATTTCGAAATGGCGCGGGCTTCGGCAAACTGCGGCGTGTCCTTGTAGGTGAAGTCGGCGGCAAGTTGCCGGTGCGTGCGCGCAACAAATTGCGCCGCCTTGCGGCCGGCGGCGACGAAGACCGTGTCCTTGTCGAACTTCAACGCTTCCCGGAACAAATTGCTGTTCAACGCGCCGCAAAGCCCTTTGTCGGTGCTGACCAGGATGACGGCGTGCCTGGCCACCGGGCGCACCTCCATGAGCGGATGCTTGAACGCCGCAATGCGCGGCGCCGCCTCCGTAAGCACCCGGTTTATCAAATCCGCATAGGGACGCCCCGCCAGCGCGGCTTGCTGCGCCTTGCGCATCTTGGACGCGGCCACCATCTGCATCGCCTTGGTGATTTGGGCGGTGTTCCGGACCGACTTGATGCGTCGGCGTATGTCGCGGGTGCTGGGCATGAGATTATTTTCTGCAGTGTCTGCGGATCCGATAAGGCGGCGCGGTTTCGCGCATAAAACCGATTTGCGGCCGATTTTCCGGCAACGGCGGTTCGATTAATTGCCGGATGGCTTCAAATAACTTCTGGATGGCCTCGTCGTGACCGCTGACCCGGCTTTCCAATTCCTTCAGTTGTTTAGCCAATTCCTTGTGCGCGGCCAGTTGTTCACGCATGGCCAGAAATGCCCGGACGACTCGAACGCTCGCCTCAACTGCAATCGCGCTGTTCAAAACGCTGGCGAGCATGAGTGCCCCGTGCTCGGTAAATGCCCAAGGCAGATATCGAATGTTTCGTTTGGATGCGGTCGCAAATTGCGACCGGATATCCGTAAACTCTTGAAGCGCAAGCTGAAACGCAAAGTCTTTTGGAAAGCGGCCTGAATTTCTCCTGACTTGCTCATTCAGCCGTTTCAGCTTCACGCCATAAATCTTCGCCAGGTCAAAATCCAACATCACGCGTTGTCCGCGAATCGAATAAATCATTTCTTCGATCCGCAGCACCGGCGCGATTTTGGTTTGGTAACTGACCATTTGCTTTTAGTGGCTAGTGGTACGTTTGTTTGAAATCCGTCACCGCCGCCTTCAAGTCCACCGCCAGGCCGTCGCTGAGGGCCTTTTCTTTGGCGATGCGGGCCATCAACTCCGTCTTGCGGCTGGCCATGTAGTCCGTGAGTTTGGCTTGGAAATCCTTGATCTTGTCCACCGGCACGTCGTCCACAAACCCATTCTGCGCCGCCCAGAGCACGACCACTTGGGACTCCAATGACATGGGGTGGTATTGGGTTTGTTTGAACAACTCCACGATGCGTTTGCCGCGCTCCAGTTGCGCCTGCGTTTTCGCGTCGAGGTCGGAGCCGAATTGCGCAAAGGCCGCCAGCTCGCGGAATTGGGCCAGGTCGCCTTTGATGCGTCCCGCCACCTGTTTCATCGCCTTGACCTGTGCCGCCGAGCCGACGCGTGAGACGGACAAGCCCACGGAAATCGCCGGACGCACGCCCTGATAAAACAAATCCGTTTCCAGGTAAATCTGGCCGTCGGTGATCGAAATCACGTTGGTGGGGATGTAGGCCGAAACGTCGCCCGCCTGCGTTTCGATGATGGGCAACGCGGTGAGCGAGCCGTTGCCATATTTTTCCGAAACGCGCGCGGCGCGTTCCAGCAATCGGCTGTGCAGGTAAAACACGTCGCCGGGGTAGGCCTCGCGGCCCGACGGGCGCTTGAGCACGAGCGAGACCTGACGATACGCCACGGCGTGCTTCGACAAATCGTCGTGAATGATCAGCGCGTCCATGCCGTTATCCATGAACCATTCGCCCATGGCGGTGCCGGCGAAGGGGGCGAGATACTGGTTGGTGGCCGAATCGGAGGCGGCGGCCACCACGATGATGGTGTACGGCAGGGCGCGCGCCTCATCCAATACGGCAATGGTGCGCGCCACGTCGGACTGTTTCTGGCCAACGGCAACGTAAATGCAATACAACGGACGGTATTCCTTGTCGCCGGCCTCCTGCGCCGCCAGATTGAGCCGCGCGTTGTTGATGATGGTGTCAATGCCGATGGCGGTCTTGCCCGTGGAACGGTCGCCGATGATCAGTTCGCGCTGGCCGCGGCCAATGGGAATCATCGCATCAATGGCCATGATGCCGGTCTGCACAGGCTGGCTGACCGACCGGCGCCGGATGATGCCGGGCGCGATTTTTTCCACCGGATATTCCGTGGTGGATTTCACGGGGCCCTTGCCATCAAGCGGCTGCCCGAGCGCGTTGACGACGCGACCCAGCAATTCCCGGCCCACCGGCACCTGCAACAGCTTGCCGGTGGTGCGCACTTCATCGCCTTCCCTGATTTCGGTGTAATCGCCGAGAATGATGGCGCCCACCTCGGTTTCCTCCAGGTTCAGCGCCAGGCCGGTGATGCCGTGGCCGAAGTCGAGCATTTCGTTCAACATCGTGTCGGCGAGGCCCTCGATCTTGGCCACGCCGTCGCCGATTTCGCGCACGACGCCGACGTTTTGCCTGGCGGTGGCCAGCTTGGCGCCCGCGATCTGCGATTCGATTTCCTGCAACAAGTTGCTCATAAATTCCACGTGCTGCGTGAACCGTGAAACGTGAACCTCTCATGCGTCACGTTTCACGTTTCACTTCCTAAAAGTTTGCCGCCAATTGTGCCAGTTTGGTTTTCACGCTGCCGTCATAGAGGTCGCTGCCCACTTGAATCCGCAGGCCGCCGATCAGCGACGGGTCGGTGCTGAACACGGTGTTCAGGCCGGTCCCATAAATTTTCTCCAACCGCTCCTTGAGCCGGGCCTGCCAATCCGCCGGCAACGGCGCGGCACATTCGACGCGCGCGCTGTGGCGCTCCAGATCCAGCTTCACCAGGTGGGCCAAACGGGTCAAAACTTGGAGATAGCCCCGCGGCTTCTGCGCCAGCAACTGCGCGACTGCCTGGCGGACGCGCGGCTCGTCCAGCACGCCGTTGGCGAGGCAAGCGCGAAACAACTCGCGGGCGTTGCGTTGGGCCTGTTTGGAAATCTTCATTTCTCTGCCGGTGGCGGCGGTCTGTGACCGCTGCGAATTCAGCGGCGCTCACCGGGCGCCGCCACCAATTTTCACGAAGCCAGTTGCCGGGCCGTTTCTTCGGCAAGCCGCCGCTGGTCTTCGGGCGTAAGCACCTTGCCGGTGACGGTGGCAGTGGTCTGCACGACCAGCCGGCCCACCTCGCCCTTCAATTCGGCGAGCATCCGCGCATGTTCCTGCGCGGCGACTTCACGCGCCTTGATGACGATTTGCTCGGCAGCCGCGACGGCCTTTTGCGTTTCCATTTCGCGCACGCGGGCGGCCGCATTGCGCGCCTCTTCAATCACCTGGTTCGCCACGTCCCCGGCCTGGGCCAGGATGCGTTTGCGTTCGGCCTCGGTGCGGGCGAGTTCGGCTTTGATTCTTTCGGCGTTGGCCAGGCCCTCGGCGATTTTCTGCCGGCGCACCTCAAGCATGACGAAAATCGGCTTGTAGGCGAAACGCCAGAGCACGAAAAAAACCACGCCGAAGCTGATCGTCTGCGCGAGCAAGATCCGCCATTCAATTCCAAGATCGCTCATAGACCAGGCTATTTAATCAGGAACCAGGCAAAGATCGCCCAAGCCTCGGCCAGCGCCATGCCGATGAACATGAACACCAGGATTTTGCCGAACATTCCGGGATTGCGCGACATCGCGATCAAGCCGCCGGCGGTCGCAATGCCGATGCCGAGGGCCGCACCGCCGAATGCCAGGCCAACGTGGATATTGCCGTGGAGACTGTCAGTCATTTCTGCGAGCATCATATTTTTCTATTTTTCTTTCTGTTGGTTTGGTCGTCGCCCCTGCCTTTTCGCCGGGGCAATTTCAAAATTTTACTGGCCGTGTTCTTCATCGGTGTGCATGCAAAGCGTGCCGACAAAAGCGACGACCAGCAGCGCAAACACAAATGCCTGCACGAGGCAGACAAACGTTTCGTAAAAATAAGTGCAAATCGAAAGCAGCAGTCCCAAGGCGAAGCTCTTTGCATGAAAGGTCATCTCTAAAATGGTTTCTCCCGCAAAAATGTTGCCATAAAGCCGCATCGCCAGGGATACCGGCCGCGCGAACACAATGGAAACCACTTCCATCGCGCCGATAAAAATGAACAACGCCAGGAAGAACGGATACAGCCATTTGCTGGTGTCCATTTTGACACCGAAAATGTGCTTGATCAGCCCCCAAACGCCATTATAGCGCACCGCCCAATACAAACTCATGACCAGAAATATTCCCGCCATCGCCACCGTCAGGTTCGCGTCGCTGGTTGGCGGACGAAAGAACGGTGTGAAATGTCCGTTGTGACTGGACCCAATGCTGCCGACGCCGGGAACCAAATCCACGAAGTTTGACATCACGATGAAGATAAAAAACGTCGTCGCAAACGGGAAAACCCAGCGCGCAACTCGCGGGTCCAGGATATCGCCAATCAAACCTTCCCACCCTTCGACCAGCGCTTCCATGATGTTTTGCATCCCGCTGGGAACTTCCTTGATATGCCTCGGCGTCGTTGCGCGGACGAGGACCAAAATGACCGCCGCGACAATCCAGGTGCAAACCATCGAATTGGTAACGGGGAGCGAAAACGGCTTGGGCCACCAGGTGGAAAAAATCGAAGGGACATTGTCTTTGAGTGGCGGCCCGATATAAAAGAGCGGCGGGGCGGCGGCCGGAACGGCTTCCGGCTGGGATTCGGTCGTTTCTGCCGTGGCCGCGTTGGCCGTGGCCGGCGCGACCGTGGAGTCGGCGGCCTGGGCGGCGGGAATGGGCGCGGAGGTGGGTTGCGCGTTCAGGCACAGCACCACGACTATCGCCAGCAATAGGCAGGCAAACGCCGCTTTTATTGGTTGCATCGGTTCAAAAAAAACCGCTTCAGACAACACGATTACCCGTCAGTGACACTGACGTTGCGTCTGAAGCCGGAAGATGATGCCATTCGTGAAAAGATTCACAAGCTTTTTTTGGCAAAAAATTGGGGCTGAACCACCCTCAAGGTCAATGAAATCAAGCCATTCGGAAGGCTCCTCTGCTCTGGAGGCCGGCGTCGGCGGGTTTTTCGGATATCAATCCAAACGGACAAACCCAACTGCAAAATCCCGCTCACACGCAAATCAAGGAAACTGATTCGAGGCGACATGTCGCCTCGTTGAAAGCGGCGTCGTGCCGCCGCAGTCCATACGGTCGTAGTTGGAGTTCAACGGTGGGCGTCAATGTGGGAGATGGAGACTCGTTATCTCGTCGCCTACGGCAGTCACATCTGGTTGTCAGTGCGGGAAATTCGGTATAGTTTCCAAGGTATGCGCCCGTTATGCGGATGGCCGGGAGTTGAAAACAAGCCCAAGAACCGGGGTTTGACCAGCTAAGCCCAATATGCCCGGCGCAATCCAAATTCTCTATGGCCGCGGGACCTTGCCCGTGGTCTTGCCGGATGGCTGTCGCGCAACGGTGATTGAAAAGCCGCCGATGCCACACCTCCGAAACCCCTCTGAGGTCTTGGAACGCGCTTTGGAATCCCCTTCCAGCGGGGACAGTTTGTCCGCTCTGGCTCGGAAGGCAAAATCGGCGTGCATCTTGATCTGCGACATTACCCGTCCGGTTCCCAATGGTCTGATTTTGCCGCCGGTTATCCGAACGCTCTTAAACGGCGGCATTCCTGCAAGTCGCATCTGCGTTCTGGTGGCCACGGGGCTGCACCGTCCCAATCTCGGCGCGGAATTGCGCGAGTTGGTGGGAAGCGATTGGGTGCTCAAGACGGTACGGGTGGAAAACCATGATGCCTATGACCTCGCGGCGCATCGCGATCTTGGCCAAACGGCTTCCGGGACGCCCGTCAAACTGGACCGGCGGTTGGTGGAGGCCGACCTGAAAATTGTCACCGGGCTGGTCGAGCCGCATTTCATGGCCGGCTATTCGGGCGGACGCAAAGTGATTGCCCCCGGCGTTGCCCATGCCAGCACCATCGGCACCTTTCACAGCACGCGGTTCATGGAAGACCCGGACGTGTGCAATTGCAATTTTGACGGGAACACGTTGCATGCCGAGCAGGTGGAAATCGTGCGGGGACTGGGGCCGGTCTATGCCGTCAACATCTGCCTGGACGCCGAGCGGCGGCCGGCCTTTCTCAATTTCGGGGAAGTCTTTGCCAGCCACGCGGAAGCCGTGGACTTCATGCGGCCATTCGCGGAGATTTCCGTGGCCGAGCCGTACCGGTGCGTGGTGGCCAGCGGCGCGGGTTATCCGCTGGACAAGACTTACTACCAAACCGTGAAGGGCATCGTGGGCGCCCTGGGAATAATGGAAGCCGGCGGCTCGTTGTTGATTGCCTCGGAATGTTCGGAAGGATTCGGCTCGAAGGATTTCCGCGACGCGCAATCGCTGCTGGTTCGCCAGGGCATCAAAGGCTTCCTGGCCGAGGCGCGGCAACGGTCCATTGCCAAGGTTGACGAGTGGCAGACGGTCAAACTGATTGAGGCGATCCGGAACCACCGCGTGCATCTGTTCGCGGCGGGGCTGAATGACGCAGACAAATCGCTGACTGGCGTCGTGTGTCACTCCACCTGGCGAGAAGCCATTGAGGCGGTCGTGGAAGAATCCGGCGCCACCGAAGTGGCGGTCATTCCTGAAGGACCGTATGTGATTCCGTTTGTGGAAAGGCAGATGGCTCCGGCGGTTTGAGGGGCGCTTGAAATGCAAGCGGACTTCCAGTACCCTTTGGCAGGCGCCTTTATGAAAAAATGCCCATATTGTGGCACAGAATATCCCGATGATGTGGTCATGTGTGCCATTGACCATACGCCATTCGAGCGTCCTGCGCCGCCGCCCCCGCCCAGACCCAAAACGCTGCCAATAGCAGAAACTGCACAATACGACTTTCAACCAATTTCGGAGGCGGATAGACAGAAGGATCTCGTGACGCTGGTGAGCTGCGGCACCTTGCCGGAGGCGGATGTCATCGTCAGCCGGCTGCAGGCCGCCGGGATTACGGCATTCGTTCCCGATGAAACCCTGATGCAAGTCATGGGCGGCAATCTGAACGCCGTTGGTTATGTCCGGGTGCAGATTGCCCCCAAAGATTACGAAGCCGCCACCAATCTGCTGGCCGACATATACCATTCCGCCACCGGTGACGACAAATAAGTCACGCGCCGAGCGATGACTTTGTCGAGCGCGTGGCGGCGCGTAGCACATTTCTGCTTGTAGTCACCGATCCAGCCACGGAGTGGCGATAGAAAATAGCCCACGGCGCAGCCGTGGGTGGATGGCCCCCACCTCCTATGCCAGCCCCGGAGGGGCGAAAGAAGCAGTCAGTTTTTGCGTGACGGGTTCCTTTTACGCTGGTCCAATGCTCTTGGAAACGCAGACGCTTATGAGCAACTGTTCAAACATCACCCGAAGGGAATTCACCAGGCAAATGGCCCAGATTGGCTGCATAAAAACCCAAAGCCCTCACCTCTCCCTGACCCTCTCCCCTCCCATCCGATGGGAGCGGAGAGGGAATAGCAGGGGCCATCCAGCTTTTCTTGGAAGCCGAATCGGCATCGGCAGGTTCAGGGGCAGTTTCTGCCCGCCACGGCCATGCCATAATCGCTCCCGGCAGCCGAAAACGTGAATGAGCGACGGCCGGTTCGTATATTCAGGGGTTGTTTCGTTGATTTTGAACGACTTGCGACGAACGCAGGACGCGAGTTGACTTGAGTTTGGCAGTGAGATAAAACTAGACGAGTTCAGTTGACCATGAACGAGTTGCGGCGATTTGACTGCGGTCCAATCGGAGATTGCATAAACGACTGCTGGTCGTTCGATAAAAGTTAGCCCTCATCATGCGCCAATGGTTACTCATTTCGTTTTTGATTGCTGGGTGCCTTACAGCTATGCCACAGACCAACGAACCACCTAAGAAGACTCCTGCCGAGATGATGCGCGAGATGCGCTTGAAGCAGTTGACGATGCTACCGAGCGAGTTTGGCGAGAAACCCACTGCGGAGTTTCCGCACGTCAGCGGCGTTCTCATGGATTCGCCTGTTGAGGCAGGCACTGTTACCTTCACATCCACCGTTGTTGCGCGTACAACCGGTGATGCCAGCATTTACACGACGGGGACGTTTGGCGTTTTTGGCGGCATCGGGCACGAGAGCGTTCGTAGCGCAGCCAAGAGTTGCGTCAAGGTTGCAGAGAGACACTTCGAGGATGCGAGCCCGACAAAGGATTATCCATACCCTAAAGCTGGTCGCGTTCGGTTTTACCTTGTCGGTTACGATGGAGTTAGAGTGATTGATAGCGATCTGGAGTCATTGAGGAATGGAAATGACAAGTGTTCAGATTTGTATGAGGCAGTCCAGCGGGTCGTCACAGAGTTGCGCCTGATTACGCAAGAGCAACAAGGTGAGAGACGATGACGATGAAGTATCAATGCGCCGGAGCCGACGGCCACTGCCCCTTGAGATGTTGGGCGAGTGATGAACATTGAATATCAGTTTTGCATTCGGAGCGTGGCCGCCGGTGGCCGCGGCTCAGCTCGTTAGCCAGCATCGGGCATATGGACTCAGCGATACAACTTGCAGGTTTCTTTGCAGCACATGGAATTTGGTGTGTTTCAGATGGTGGGCCGCTTATTCCCATGCTTGCATTCGAGAAGGCTGATGGAAAGCGAGAGATGCAGCGCTTCGCGGCGCCTGAGCTGGAGCGGGGTGTCGAAGTTGGTCGTGATTGGCTCGCACGCAATCCGGAAGGCGCAATGCAGGCGGTCCTTGTCTATGACGGACTCGTTACGTTGGAAGCCGGCAAGGTGGATGCCCTACTGTTGGATGTGCGAGTTTACGCTTTGCCGCCACATTCACTACTTATGGCCGTTCCGTATCGTCCAGCCACCGAAGGTCGGCAGTTTTCTGTTTATCGTCCAAAGTTCATTTCGTGTGACCTTTCCGTTCCGGATTATCAGGCATTGGGCTCAGCGTTTTTTCGTGGCGTTGACTCACATGCCAAGGGAGCGGCGGTCTGGAGTCGGTGTCTAGATCAGAGTTTATGACCAAGCTGGCTAACAAAACGCTGGAACCGACGGCCACTGCACCTTGAGATTTTGATTGAGTGATGAATATTGGATGCCATTATTGCATTCGGAGCTTGGCCGCCGGCGGCCGCGGCTCAGCGTTGGAACGTTAGGCGTCACACGCACACAAGAAATATGAACACACCACCACCAATCCCGTCCCAAACACCGCCGCCCGTAATTCGGGCGTCGCCACCAACAAATTCCTTTCCGAAGCAAGCAGCCCTGTTTAGTTTCGTCGCGCCCTTTGTTAGCTTCGGTATCGGGATATTTGGGCAGCAGGCAGTTCGAGGCAGTCGAGCAGCGACTATCATTCTCGGTTGCGTTTCCACTTTGCTCATCCTCGCCGGGTTTGTTTTCGGCATTATTGCACTTTTCGGCATGAAGAAGTATGGCAAGAAGGGCATTCTTGGCGGAGCTATCGCCGGCGTTTGCATCAATGGATTTCTGATCTTGATGATGCTGATAGCCATTCCTCGATTTATGAGGATGGCACAGCAAGCAAGAGCAGCACAGGCACAGCAGCAGATGGAGCAGCAGCATTGATTGTGATGCCTACAAAGCACCGGAGCCGACAGCCACTGCCCCTTGGGATTTTGATTAAGCGATGAAGATTGTATGTCAACATTGCATTCGGAGGCTGACCTCGGGCGTCCTGAGCGGACACTGGAAAAGATTGCGTCTTCGTAGGAGACGAGATGACGAGTCTCAAAGTTTTTGATCTCGATTCCGAGCTTGCTTTCCCGTCGGGGTTGTTCAACTCTGGAAATCAGTCGGCACCGATCGCCCTTATTTTATGATACCGATTAAAATACAGTGCGGGTGTGGTCAGCGATTTATGAAAACCATGTACCGAATACCCATTATCACCACGGGCCTGCTGCTTTGCGTTTCAACCGCCTTGGGAGCGGGCTACCACTACCGTTACCCGGTCAAAATCAGCGGCACCAATCCGCGCATTCTGGTGGATCAAGACAATGTTCCCTTTATGGTCGCAGGGGATTCCCCGCACGGCTTGTTTGCCAACGTCTCGACGGAGGGCGCGGCGGCCCTGCTCGCCGACCGGGCGGCGCGGGGCATGAACTGCCTGTGGGTGAATATTATTTGCATTCGACCCGTTGAGGGGCGCCGCGACGCCAGTCTTTTGGACGGCACCAAGCCGTTCACCCAGATGCTGCCCGGCGCCACTTACTACGACCTCACAACGCCGAATGAAGCCTATTTTGCCCACGTTGACGAGATTGTCCGAATGGCGCAAACGAACGGCATCGTGCTGATGATTGATCCCCTCGAAACCGCCGGATGGCTGCCCACCGCGGTCGCCAACGGCTCCGACCGGTGCCGGACTTATGGCCGGTATCTGGGAAACCGTTACAAGGTCTTTCCCAATATCATTTGGCTGAACGGAAACGATTTTCAAAAATGGAGTGTTCCGACCAATGACGCGGTCATCACCGCGACGGCACTGGGCATCAAGCAGGAAGACCCCGATGCCCTTCAGACCATCGAATTGAATTATCAGGCCAGTTGTTCCCTGGACGATCCAAACTGGGCGCCCATCGTGGGCGTGAATTGGGCCTACTCGTATTATGCCACCTACGCCGAAGTGCTGCGCGGCTACAATCAATCCTCCAAAATCCCGGTGATCATGGGCGAGGCCAACTATGAATATGACCACCAAGGAGACGAAGACGGCGGCACGCCCTTCGTCCTGCGCCTGCAGGAATACTGGACCATGCTCTGCGGGGCGAGTGGGCAGGTCTATGGCAATAAATATACCTGGAGATTCCTGCCCGGCTGGCAGGACCGCCTCGATTCGCCCGGCGTCGTCCAGTTCAGCTACATGGAGAATTTGTTTGCCGCCCGCAAGTGGTATGATTTGGTACCCGACCAGAAGCACACCTTTGTCACCGCCGGCTACGGTCGTTTCGCTGCCACCGGCCCCCCGGCTACGCCGACCCAGGCACGATTTGCCGACAACGATTATGTGACGGCGGCCCTTACGCCGGATGGCACGCTGGGGATGGCGTACCTGCCGCAGGGCGGGACGATCACCGTGGCTCTGAGCAAGCTCCGGAATGGCATCCAGGCCCGGTGGTTCGACCCCAGTGATAATACGTTCCATGCCATTGCTGGTTCGCCGTTTTCCAATCGGGGCAAGCAGCGATTCACCCCACCGGGCAAGAACAGTGCCGGTGACCCCGACTGGGCGCTGGTGTTGGAAGCGACCCCGGTTCGCGGGGAGGCGCAACTCCCCAAAATGGCCTTGACGCGCAGGGACCAGGATATAAGTTCGCCGACAAATGAACATGATGCTGAAGGCGATTTGCCATGAATCGCGCAGCGTCGAAGAGAAAATCCGTGCCAGTTAAATGAAAATCGTTTGCCCGGTTTCCAATGGACAGACCGGGAAGGAGTACACAAATATGATGCGCAAAATGACATTCTTTTTGGCCATAATGTTGGTCACCCTTTTCGGAGCGCACGCCTTGGCCGGCATTCAGCTTACGGTGACGGTCGCGCCACCGCTCATCGCCGTCTTCGACCAGCCCCCCTGCCCTGGCGACGGTTACATTTGGACGCCCGGCTACTATCAATACGGTGACTATGGGTACTACTGGGTGCCGGGGCAATGGGTCATGCCTCCCGGCGTTGGGCTCCTCTGGACGCCAGGTTACTGGGGCTTCGTTGGCGGCAAATACACGTGGCACGAAGGATATTGGGGTCCGAAGGTAGGCTTCTACGGCGGCGTCAATTACGGAAACGGCTACTTCGGCTCAGGCTTCACTGGCGGACGTTGGGACGGCAACGTGTTCCGGCATAACACGGCCGTCGCGAACGTGGACCGCAACAATGTGCACAATACTTACGTGGACCGCACGGTGGTTAAAGAAGTCAAGGGCCCGAATCACGCGTTCAACGGCAAGGGCGGAATCCAGGCAAAACCTTCCAGTGCCGAACTGGAGGCAAGCCGCGCACCGCATCAAGCCCCAACGCCAGTGCAAGTGTCACACGCGCAAGACGCGCATAACGACCATCTGGCGGCTCATGGGAAGCCACGCGAGTAACCAAACCAAGGTCTCTACACTTTGTCCAAACTCAGTGTAGCCAGGATTCGGCCGACTTGTTCGGCGCAGCGTTCCAACATTCCGGGAGCGCGACGGGACAAGTCGGCGGCAGGTATCAACTCTTCCAACGCGGAAAAGCAGGCGTCAATGCCGGCGCTCCTGACTTTCGCGGCGTCGGCGCCCAGGGAACCGCAGATGGCAATGACGGGCAAGCCCAGGCTCTTGGCCGTGCGGGCCACGCCAGCGGGCGCCTTGCCAAATGCAGTCTGGCCGTCCAACCGGCCTTCACCGGTAATGACCAGGTCGCAATCTTGAAGCTTGCGCCTGAGGTCAATGGCATCAATCACAATGCCCACGCCCGAACGCATCCGGGCGTGGAGAAACGCAACCAGTCCCGCGCCCAAGCCGCCGGCCGCGCCGGCGCCGGGCAAATGCGCCACTTCGACGCCGAGGTCCCGCTTGATGACCGCGGCGAGCCGTTTCAATCCGGTATCCAGGGTTTTTACCATTGCGGGGGTGGCGCCTTTTTGCGGGCCATAGACGCGCGCCGCGCCGCGCGGGCCGCAGAGCGGATTGTCCACGTCACAAGCGACGGTAACTTCCACCTGCCTGAGGCGCAGATCGAGCCGCCGGAGGTCAATGCGAGCCAGCTTGGGCAACGACCCGCCGCCTTCGGACAATTCCCTGCCTTGCGCATCCAAAAAGCGAACTCCCAAGGCGCGGGCCATGCCGGCGCCCCCGTCGTTGGTGGCGCTACCGCCGATGCCGACCAGGATTTCACGGACCTGGCGGTCGAGCGCGGCGCGGATGAGTTGGCCCGTCCCGAACGTGCTGGCGCGCAGGGGATCCAGTTCATGGGGTTTGAGCAGTGCCAGGCCGCTGGCGGCCGCCATTTCAATGACGGCGGTCCGGCCATTCCCCGCGAGACCAAAGGTCGCCCGGAGCCTCCGGCCCAACGGATCGCGGACGGAACATCTCACCCATCGGCCCCGCGTAGCTTCGACGATGGCCGCAGCAGTGCCCTCACCGCCATCGGCGACGGGTATCTTGATAATGCGAACACGCGGCAACGCTCTTTTCAATCCGCGTTCGATGTAGCGAGCGGCTTCGGATGCGGTCAACGTGCCTTTGAAGGCATTGGGCGCCACGGCGATTTTCCACGGCATAAATTCCAGAATCGAGTTGTGCTCCCGGCGGCTTGGACAACCAGTAAAGGTGGGGCAACACTGAATCAAGAAGATTGTGGCGGGGGTGTGCATCTGACAAGTTGCCCCGGCGCGCGGCCTTCAGGCCGCTTCGGCGCACGAAAGCAGTTGGACCAAACGATTGATGTATCAGCGGGCGATGCGGAAGCGGCGCAAACGCCGCGCGCCGCGAAGCTTTGCGTTTGGGGGAACTTCCCAGATGCGCCCGTTGCGGTGATTGGGCTGGAAATGCCAATGCGCCGGCGCTTAGACTCCGCGACCCAAACACGACCTATGTGGCAACAGCAATACTTGGGAGTTTAGATGGGGACTCGTTACCTCGTCTCCTACGGCAAACACAAATATGTGGCAACAGCAATACCTGGGAGTGGGCGGCAGCCTATGGGAATCCGCAGCGGTGGTGGCGGTGCCGATCGTATTGTTGTTCTGCCTGATTGGCATTCAGCGGATGGCGGCGTGGAAAGCCACGCTGTGCGCCCTGGCGGCGGGCGTGCTGGTGGCGCGCCTGGCGTTTGGCGCGCCGGTGCCGATCATCCTGTCTTCATTTCTCTATGGCGCCGCTTTCGGGTTGTTTCCTGTGTGCTGGATTGTGTTGCCGGCCATCTTTCTGTACCGGATCACCGTCGAGAGCGGCCAGTTCGAAATCATCAAGCATTCCATCACGCGGTTGACGGGTGACACGCGGTTGCAAGTGCTGTTGATCGCTTTTGCGTTTGGCGCTTTTCTGGAAGGCGCCGCGGGATTTGGCACGCCGGTGGCGATTGCGGGCGGCATGCTGGCCGGGCTGGGCATCAACCGTTTCCAGGCGTCCAGCCTTTGCTTGATGGCGGACACAGCGCCGGTGGCGTTTGGCGGCATCGGTATCCCCGTCATTACCCTGGCCGGGCTCACCGGGTTGCCGCTGGGGCCGCTCAGCTCTTCCGTGGGGCGCATTTCGTCGCTGTTGTCGCTGTTGGTTCCCCTCTATTTGACGGTGATGTATGCCGGCTGGCGCAAGACCTGGCCGATCATGCCGGCGATTGTGGCCATCAGCGTGGCGTTTGCCGGCGTGCAGTTTGTCGTGGCGGATTTCATCGGACCGTACCTGCCCTCCCTGCTGGCTTCGCTGGCGGCGATCGTGGTGCTGATCGTTTTGCTGCAATTCTGGCAACCGGGCGACGCCGGGCTGCCAACGGCGACCGAAGCCGCCACGCCGTCGTCGCACAGTGCCGCGGCCATGCTCCGGGCCTGGTCGCCGTATTTGCTGGTGGTCGTTTTTGTGTTGTTGTGGGGAATCGGCCCGATACAGAAGCAATTGGATCGGGCGACCGTGTCGTTTGCGGTTCCGTGGCTGCACAACCAGGTGATGCGCATGCCGCCGGTGGTGAAGGAAGCCGCGCCGTCGGCAGCGGTATTTAAATTGAACTGGCTGTCCAGCGCCGGCACGTCCGTATTCATTGCCGCCATACTGGGCGGATTGGTGGCTGGCTTGGGTGTGCGCGAGCAATGGCGCGTGCTGTGCCTCACCGTCCGGCAACTGGCCATTTCCACCCTGACCATCTGCTCCGTGCTGGGGTTTGCCTTTTTGATGAACTATACGGGCTTGATTGCCACGCTGGGTCTGGCGTTCGCCACGACGGGCTGGTTTTATCCGTTCTTCAGCGCGTTTCTCGGCTGGCTCGGCGTGTTCATAACCGGCAGCGACACGTCATCGAACGCGCTGTTTGGCAACTTGCAGGTGGTGGCCGCCGATAAACTGGGATTGAACCCGCTGCTAACCGCCGGCGCCAACGCCGCGGCCGGGGTGATGGGCAAAATGATCTCGTTGCAAAGCATTGCCATCGTCATCGCCGCCACCGGCATGCCGCAGTCGGACGAGAGCAAGCTCTTCCGCGTGACCCTCCGCCACAGCTTGGTTCTGACGGCGTTGATCGGGCTGATTGTCATGATCTACGCGCATTGGTTGCCGCAGGCGGTGCCCGCCCTGCCGAAGTAGCTGAAATCGCCCCCGTCTCTTATTGAAATGCACGGCGGCTCTGGCATCCTGTCCCGAACAATGTCTGAATCTGCAAGACCGCGACCGCGCGGGCCGGCCACCCTGGCCATTCACGGTCATGAACGCCGACCCAAGGCGCATCACGCCGTTTCCACACCCATCGTCCAGACCTCAAACTTCAGTTTTGGCACCATGTCGGAGGTGATTGAATTCATGGCCGCCAAGGCGAAGGGCCGGATCATACGCGAACAGGAATACGGACGTTACGGCAATCCCACGCAGGCGGAAGCCGAGCGCAAACTGGCCGCCATCGAAGGGGCGGAACGCGCCATCCTGTTTTCCACCGGCATGAGCGCGGTGATCCTCACGCTGATGGCCTACATGAAAAAGGGCGGCCACATCATTTTCACCAGCGACTGCTACCGGCAAACGCGCGATTTTGCCACCAACTTCCTGGGCAAGTTCAATGTTCAGAATTCCATCGTCGCGCCCACGGCGCAAGCCATCGAGGAAGGCATCCAGGGAAACACGAACATCATTTTCACCGAGTCCCCCACCAATCCGTACCTGCGGGTGCTCGACCTGCCGGCGGTGGTCCGGGTGGCCAGGCGCCATGGCGTGCTGACGATCATAGATGCGACGCTGGCCACACCCTACAATATACATCCGCTCGAACTGGGGGTGGACATGGTCATTCATTCGGCGACGAAATATCTCGGCGGCCACAACGACCTGCTGGCGGGCGTTACGCTGGGCAGCCACCGCCAGCTTGACGACCTCAACAAGTTGCAGCGCATGATCGGCTCGATGGCCGGCCCGTTGAGTTGTTTCCTGCTCGAACGCGGATTAAAGACGTTTCCCCTGCGCATGGAACACCACAATCGCGCCGGGCTGCGGGTGGCGCGTGCCTTGGAGCAGCATCCTAAAGTCGAAAAGGTCTGGTATCCGGGCCTGAAATCGCATCCCGACCATGCCATTGCCAAAAGGCAAATGCGCGGCTGCGGGAGTGTCATCAGCTTCCTGGTCAAAGGCAACGGCCGGCAGACGCGCAAGTTTATTGATTCGCTGGAACTGTTCCTGATCACGCCCAGCCTGGGCGGCACCGAAAGCCTGGTCACGCAGATGGCCACGATGTCGTTCTTTGATTACCCGGCGGCATACCGGAGATCCATCGGCATGCTGGACAATCTGGTTCGCATCGCGCTGGGATTGGAAGACCCCGAGGATCTCATTGCCGACCTCGATCAGGCGCTGGACTGGATCTGACGGGGAGCAGGCAACCCGCCAACCCCGCTTGAAACCAGCGGAACCAGCGGTGGTGCCCTAACTTCAGGAACGCGGCATTTATGCCGCTTCATCGGCCAAAGCATTTCGTGGCGTGAAGCGGCTGAAGCCCGCGCTCCGCCGTAAATTAGGACATTACCAAACCGGCGCGGCATTCGCATCGGAAGCGGCCGTTTCTCCGTCAATAACACTGCCCGGAATCCCCCTGGCCCGGATATTTCACAGTCCGGTCCCGCATGCCTCGTAGCGCAGACTGCCAGTCTGCTGTATCGCGGGTTTCCAACCCGCAAGGCTCGCCAATTCCAAACGACTTCGGTTTTGCCGGCGGTCTGCCGACTGGAAGTCGGCGATACAGCAGGTTGGAAACCTGTGCTACCAAGCAGCCGTCGCTTGCTGCTATTGAAGCGACTATGAAATATCCGGGCTGGAGCATTTTCAAAAATTCTGTGGCCGTTAAACCAGCCCCAAGAGAACTTTTATTTAATCCGCTCTAAACGACGGCTAATACTGTCAGTAACACGATATGTATGTTGCGTAATACTCCGCAGCGTGATAACACTATTTGCGGTGAACGTAATACTCATTCCACATTCGGGCCAGTCCGCGGTTTGGCGCCGCGCTTGGAAAAGCATCCTTTACACTGTGGCCATCGGCCTTGGCGCGGTGCTGGTGGCAGCGAGGTTGGCCGGGGCCGAAACCGTTGCTAACTTCTCCGCGGCCGGCAACACGGTTTCCAACCGGCCCACGCCCGCGGCATTGACCAATCAAACGGTCCAGTTGCCGGGAATCGTGGTGCTCGGGCGGCAGGACAGCCTGTTGGGCATTGCGCAGTCGGCGAGCCAGGGCACCACCGGCGCGGCGCAAATCGGCGACCGACCGATCCTGCGCAGCGGGGAAATCATGGAAACGATTCCGGGCGTGATCATCACGCAACACGCCGGCGGCGGGAAGGCCAACCAGTATTTCCTGCGCGGGTTCAATCTGGACCACGGCACCGACTTCGCAACGTTTCTTGATGATATGCCGCTCAATTTGCCGACGCACGCGCACGGCGAGGGTTATTCTGATATGAATGTAGTCATCGCGGAATTTGTGGAGCGGGTGGATTATGCGAAAGGCCCTTCTTCCGCAGACGTGGGCGGCTTTGGTTCGGCGGGCAACGCGCATCTGGTTTTTTACAAAACACTGCCGCAGGACTTCGTGACCTTGGAAGGTGGCATGTATGGCTTTGAACGCGCGGTTTTCGGCGTGTCGCAAAAACTTGGACCGGGCAGCATTCTTTACGGCGGCGAAGCGTATCACGACGACGGACCGTGGGTGCATCCGGATGATTACCGGAAATTCAACGGCCTGCTGACCTACAGCCAGGGCGATGATGCCAACGGCTTCAGCGTCACGGCGCGCGGCTATTCAGGCGTCTGGAATTCGAGCGACCAGATTCCCGCCAGCTTCGGCGCGACCAATTTTTTTGGCGCCATCAATCCAACGGACGGCGGCACTTCCCAACGTTTCAGTTTGCAGGCCGAATGGCATCGCCAGGATGAAAATTCCGAAACCCACATCATGGCTTACGGGTTTTATTACTATCTCGATTTGTTTTCCGATTTCACTTATTTCCTCACGGACACCAACCGTGGGGACCAATTTGAGCAACAAGACCGGCGCTGGGTGGCCGGCCTCGACGCGCGGCATACGCTGTTGAACCAGTGGTTTGGACGGGACGCGGAAAACACCTTCGGTTTGCAAGTGCGCAACGACTGGATAGACAACGGCCTTTATCAGACGGAAGACCGGGCGCGCGTGGACAAATTGGATACCGATACCGGTGGCCTCCCTGCCATCCTTCCCGCCGACACGGATGTGAATGATATATCGGACACGCAAGTCGGATTCTGGGTGGAAAACAAAATGCAATGGGCGGAGAAATTCCGCTCGGTTGCCGCGCTGCGCGGCGATGTGGAATATTTTGATGTCACCAGCCTTACCAACCCGACCAATTCCGGCACCGCCTCCGCATTTCTCCCCAGCCCGAAGCTGAGTTTGATTTTCGGCCCGTGGGCGAAGACGGAATTCTATGCGCAAGGCGGTTTTAGTTTTCACAGCAACGACGGGCGTGGCGCGACGCAGACCTGGGAACCCGTCTCGGCGGATTATCCCTATGGCGAAAAGACCAATCGAATTCCCGCCTTGATCCAAACCCGGGGCGCCGAAATCGGGGTGCGCACGCTGGCGGTTCCAAAACTTCAAAGCACGGTGTCGCTTTGGTATCTGTACAGTCAGTCCGAACTTGAGCAGAATGGCGACACGGGCGGCACCGTCCCTTCACAACAGCCGAGCAACCGTTACGGCGTGGAATGGGCGAACTATTTAACGGCGACCAAACATCTGGCTTTTGACTTTGACATGGCGGATTCCATCGCCCGTTTTACCTCGGTTGACCCGGCTGACGCCGCGCCGATTAGTCCCGGCAGCACGGTGCTTGGTCCCGGCGGCAACCATGTGCCCGAAGCGGTCGGGTTGGTGATTTCATCGGGTATTACGCTGCATGGTTGGCATGGGTTTTCGTCGAGCCTGCGCCTCCGCTATTTCGGCCCGCGGGATTTGACTTCCGACGGGATTTACCGCTCCGACTCGACCCTTTTGCTCAATGCCGAAGCCCGCTATCGCATCAACAAAACGTGGGAGTTGTTCGTCGAAGTTTTGAACCTGCTGGACAGCCGCGACCATGACATTGATTATGCCTATGTGTCACGTGTAACGCCGACTGCCGCAGACTCCTTTCAAGATGTTTTTCATCCCATCGAACCGTTTCAGGTGCGCGGCGGCCTGACGGCGCGATTTCAAAGCTGGCTTTGGAGCGCCGGTTGCAAATAATCTGAATGGATGAACAAAGAAACCGTCAGCCGTTTCAGCATATCCCTGCCGCCGTCGCTGTTGCGGCAACTGGACGAGATGTCGGGTCAAAAGGGCTACGACAACCGTTCACAGGCGATTGCCGACATGATTCGCGACCGGCTCGTCGAACACCGGCAGAAATATGGCAACGAAGACATCGCCGGGACCATCACGCTGGTCTATGACCATCACAAGCCGCACCTTCAGGCCACGCTTACGGACATCCAGCATGATCATCACGACGTGATTCTCTCAACCGTCCATGTGCATCTGGACCACCACAATTGTCTGGAAGTGTTGCTGGTGCGCGGCAAGGCAGTGGTCATTAAAAAAATCGCCGACGAGTTGATCGCCGCAAAAGGTGTGAAACACGGCAAGCTGACGGTAACGACGACCGGCAAGGATTTACCGTCGTGATCTGACAATCAACCCCAACGTGCTGAATCCGAATTCCCGATAAATATGCGCGCGTCTTGCGAAGCAGCATGGCGACCCCATCACTATGAATGGGCGAGCGGGTTTGCCTAATAAATCGGCATGGACCCCTGGGTGCGGTAGAACTTCGCCGTCACGGCCGGCGAGGTGTCCGTAAACCGCACCGTTCCCGTCACATCGGCGGTCACCGACCCGGACACCGTGCTCCACGGGCCGTTAAGGTTGGTGGCCGATTGCAGGTAATAAGCCTGGTAGGGGATGCCGCCAAACTGGAGGGAATAACCGCCGCTGCCGTTGGGAGTGATGGAGGCGCCGTGGTTGAGGAACGGCTCCCCCTGCGCGGGGCTCCAAACGCCGCTCTGCGCCAGCACCGGGTAAACGGCCGCCGGCCAGCCCTCGCACTGGTAATCGGTAAACTCACTCCATTCATAGTTCCCCACGTCATCCATCCACTCGCGTTCGCGCGGCAGCGAAACGGCGGCCGGGATCTGCGGCGGTATGTAACTGTTGTTGTTCTCCCCGGGTCCATAGAGGGTAATCCCGGGCTGTGGCCCGCCCAAGCCCTGGAGCTCGGCATAGTAGGATTCTCCTTGATGCGGATTATTGACACGATTGAAGCCAATGCCCGTCATGTAACACTTGCCCATGGGGTTCAGGCCCTGGTCGTAGTCCATCAGCACGCTGGCCGCGTTGATATACTGCTGTTGCCCCGTCAGGTACCAGGCCATCAGACACGGATAGGCGTACTCGGCCTGCGAGGTCATGGGCCCCTTGGTATAATTGTTCTGCGTCCAGGGATTCACATTGGTCGGCCAGCCCACCGGGTAGGCATCGCCGTTGACGTAATACATTTCCTGGTTGGCGGCGATCACCACGTCGTTGCTGAATTCCACAACCAAATTGGGGTCCTTCGGATAGTTCGTCGCAATAATGTAGGACATGAACTCGCTGGCCATCCAGATTTGGCTGTTGTTGGCGGCAAACCCGCTGGCCTCGTCGTCGTAAGTGTTGGTGTAAGCGGCAGCCCGCCAGGCCACCGACTCGATGTTGTTACTGGCGGTCAGGTCACCGTCCCACAGATACTTCTGGATGTTGTAATAGAGCTGGTGCTGAAAGGTGGCGGTCGAGCCGGCCGCGGCGTAGGCCTTCACGGCATCGGCCGCATAGGCCGAGGCGAGCGGCGAGTTGTAGGGCTTGATCAGCCGCGCATAGTTCATGAAGGCGCAGGCCGCCCAACTGCACTCCCATCCCGCGTTCGTTATGGTGGAATAGACCAAGGTGTCCTCGTCAAAGTTCGCGCCCCAGGTGGTGGGTTCCTGGTCGGAGGCCGTGCCGTCGGCGACCGCTCCGACCGGTTCGTTGGGCGTGCTTTGCAGGTTGGTAAACAACATCAGCGCCCAACACGCCTCGTTGAGCACGTCGGGAATCCCATTGCTCGCCACGGGGATGGTATAATCCGCACTGAACCCGGCCGGGATGTTGAACTGATTGGAGGTGAAGGCGCCCGGAAACACCTCATACATCGTCATCAGGGCCATCGCCGGCTCCAGGCAGCAGGGATTCTTCTGCGTATCTCCGGCGTCGTGATAGCCCCCATGGACATTTAACTCGGGGCCGCTGGTGCTGACGTTGATCGAAGAACTGCTCGGATCATCCGGCGACTCGTTGTCGTAGATGTTGGTGTGGCAGGGATACGGCCGGATATTCGCGTGCACATACGGCTCGACCAGCGGGCAGCCGCAGCGTTGATAATACAACGCCCGGAACGCCACATACGCCAGACGCTGGGAAAAGGCGCCCCCCACCCCGAAGGGATACGAGGAGCCGTAGCCGCTCACCACAATCCGGTACGGGCCGCCCGCCGGCACCCCCGACAGATTCATCCGATACACGTAATCCCCCGACGAGGTGTCCGGCTGGGCCGTGGTCACTGTTTGCAGCGTCCCCGAAGCAACGGGTTGCCCGGTAAATTGGGCGATTACGGTGTAGGTGGGTAGCGGCCCGCTGATGGGTTGGGATCCGCCCGTTCCCAGCCAGATGGCAAAATTGGCGTAGCGCTCCGTGGACAAACCGCTGTAGCCGCTCTGGTTGACTTTGATGGATTCACAGAGGGTTTGCGAGTCCTGGAAGATAAAGCTGTTGGTGGAATAAGGCGTCACCAAGGTGTAATACGTGCCGTTGACCAACTGCGGCACCTGCAGGTAAATGTGGTATTCCACCGCCTCGGCCCCGGGCAATAACGACCCGTTGTCCTCGGTCACGAATTCACCGCTGATCGCCTGCACCGGCACCCCGTTGAGCGTCCACTTGGACGGCTGGCTGGTCATCACCAGGTTGGTCGGGTAGCTCACATTATACCAGGGACCGCTCATGTTGGTGAAGGTAAAGAAGGCCACCAACTCGGTGGACGAAGCGGTGCGGATTTCGGTAATTCCATTGTTCGTGAGGATGCCGGCGCTCGCGACCGTCACGATGCCGGTGGCGCCGGTGAGGGTGTAATTGGCCGCCGCCGTGCCACCCAAGGTCAGGCCGCTGAACGATGTGATGTTCTGCACGCCCGCATTGGTAGCGGCAATGGTCACGCTGCCCGACAGTGTCAAGTTGTCGCTGTCCACCAGGTTGGCCACGATGAGGTCTGACGCGGGCACGGTGGTCGTGTTGGTGGAGCTATAGGCCAGGTAACCGCTCAACACCACCGGCAACGGATTGACCGTCATCGTCGTGCTCGTATTCGTAGCGGAGTCGAATCCGGTGGCAATGGCAGACGTGTAGGCGACAGTATAGGGTGTCACGCTGGCTGGGATTCCCACCGCGTCGTAACTGATGCTGAAATCGCCCGACGAGTCGTACACGCCCCCCGATTGGGTGATGCCGTCCACGCTCGCGCTGACCGACGTGCCACTGGGCAGCGAGTTGCTGCTGGTGCCCACCGTGCCCGTCAAGACCACGTTGGCAGCGCCGTAGGTGATGGTCTGGTTGCTCAGATTTGAGAATTGGGGCATGACGGCATTCGTACCGGCGCTCAGCAGCGGCGTGAACACGGCCACCGAGAGCGCCATCTTGGTTGACTGTCCGGCATCACCTAACGTGAAGGTGCTGCTGCCGGCCTGGAGGTTGGCCACATAACCCAATGCTTGCTCCTGATTGTTCCCGACATCCACGTAGCTGACCGTGCCACTGCTGCAAAGATTGCTTAAGGCGCTGCCGCTATTGGCATCATAACCCAGCATGGCTGCGAAGGAGCCAGACACCGTGCTGTCCGGCGAATTGACCGAAAGGGTCGTGGCGGTGGCAGCGGTGGAGTTGGTCGCCGGAGGCACCGCCGTGTTCACACCGCTCAGGTCGAAGACCATCATCGTCTGGTTTTGTACTGAAGCTCCATTGGCATCCGTGCCGGAGACCGTGCCTGTGCCCGGCGTCGGATTGAAAAGATAATAGAGGTTACACCAGGAATAGGTGCTGGTGGCGGTCACCTGTCCAACCGCCAGCGTGAGGGCCTGAGTAGTGCTGGTGGTGGCATTACTCCAGGTGAGAAATGACGGCGACGGAGCGACATCTTGCGCATCGCGATCCCACAACTCGACCACCAGCACGCTGGCCCCCGGCGAAACCGTAAAATTCAAACTGATCTTTGCGTTGGCCGCGCTTCCGCTCCCGGTGCCGATGATATTGGTTGACGACAGCCCGCCATCAAGCAAGGCGATGCCGGCCGGAGCGCTGCCGCACAGCCATAGCAGTCCGACCGCGGCGAGAGCAAACATTATGCTTGGAGTGATTTTTGGTCTCACAAGATTCATGGGTGATTTTGATTTCGTTTTCATTGCAGTGTTTTTTTGATGAACTGAGGCTTCCGGGAGCGACCCCTTTGCTTTTCCTTGAACCAACTTCACTCGAACACCTCCAGTTCGCGAATCGCATTGCCCCATTGGGTGCCGCGGGTGGTGCAGAAGATGCGGACATGTCGAGCTTCCACCGGCGCGAACTTGATCTCACTGGTGCCGCCCTGGCCTTGGTCGCTCTGGTAAAGCTGGGTGTCCCGCAGGCTGCGCACTGGTTTTCCTTCCACTCCGGTCAGTTCGGCTTCCACGGTGCAGGGCCCGGTGTTGGTCGGCCACTTCACTTGGAATTCCAGAGTGGTTTGGCCCCAGCCCTCCAGGCGGCACTCCTGTTTCAATTCCGCTGCCACGTGCCCGCCGATTTTTAGGCGCAGAATAACCGGGCCGTGCCACGGTTGCTCCAAATCATTGATCACTATCACGGGGACCTCGGTCGGCTGCGAACCCGCCAGCACGCGTTCCTTGGTGAAGTCAACCATCAGGCCGACGGGGGCAAAGGCGTCCCGAACGTACTGGTAGAAATCCGGCTGCCAGATGAGATGCTTCACGTCCACCCAGTGGTCGCTGGTCGGCTCATCCGGGCGTGAGTAGGCCAGGTCGCAGAATTCCAACACGCCGGCTGCCTGCCGATGGCAACGCCAGTACTCGGTCTCCGCCGCCTGCAAGCGGGCGGCCAGGGGAAAGAGTACCGCTGGCGGCGCGTCCGGCCCGGCCAGATTGGCGTAAAGCTTTTTGGTGACCCTCGTGGGCCTTCCATCGCGGGTGATCCATAGGTCGCCGTATTCGTTGATAACATAAGCATTCCGATTGCCCGGGTTGGAACAATCCCCGTCTGTCCAGGGCATCCCCACCGGGTTGGCCAGGGCCTTGGCCAGCGTCGTGTGCGGGTCGCCCCAGTGGTAGGGGTGGGCTTCGCACATGTCGGTCGGGAGCCCCAAGGGACTCCAACCGTTGTCCCAGGGCCGATTCGATAAATCCAAGCCGCGCACTTGCTCGATGGCGGCGCCGGTTTCGGTGGTCAAACTCTCGTTTTGCGCGTCCCAGATCACGATGGAAGGATGGTTCCACCGCTCGTGCATCCGGGCGGTGTATTCCCGGGCCAATTCATCCCGCTTCAACCCCGGCGGCCAGTTTTTGCGCTGACCCCCTTCCCAGATGGGAAACTCGTCGTCAATCAGAATTCCCTCCTCGTCGGCAAGGCGATACCACAGTTCCGGCGGCTGGGAGATGGAGTAACGCAGCGCATTCCAATGCATGTCCTTGAAGCGCCGATACAGCAGCCGCACCCAATCCTCCTGCCAAGGCAGAGCGGCCCGCTCCGGGTCTTCAAAGAACCGGTACAAGGTGACGTTGCTGCCGCGCAGGAAGTAGGGCTTGCCGTTCAACCAGGCCCGGCCGGCCGTGTCGCCATGCCGCGGCTCAAACCGGAATTCCCTCATGCCAAAACGGGTCTCAAAACTGTCCGCCCCGCTGCTCACCTCCAACGTGTAGAGAAACGGGCTTTCCGGCCACCAAAGCTGGCAATGGGCGATGGGAATGTGAACGTCAACCGTTGCGTCCGCGCCGGCGGCCAGCGACGGCAGATCGCTCTCGGTGTGTCCCACTACTTTGCCGGACTTCGCCTCCCGCACCACGAACTTCAGCCTGGCGCCCGCAGCGATGCTTCCGGCATTGTGCACCAGTGCCACCACCCGTGCCTGTTGGGTTTCAATCTCGGGCACCACCTCCACCTGCACCAGGTTCGGCGTGCCGCACAGCGCCAACTCGACGCTGTCGAACAATCCGGGGATGTAGCTCTGCTTCTCATAATCAAAGCCCGTTGGCACGGACGGCGGCAGGGAAGCGCGTGAGGCGCCCACCCGGATGACCAGTTCGTTGGTCGCGCCACTGCCGCGCAAGGCGTCGCGCACGTCATACCAATTGGCCGAAAAGCTGGCCATGCTCTCACCCACTTTGGTTCCGTTGAGATACACGGTGGAGCCGTAGGCCGCCTTGCGCACCAGCAGCGTAGCCACGGCCGGCACGTCGCCTTTGAGGACAAACTCGCGCCGATACCAGTAGGAGCGCTGCGCCAGGGCGGCATCCGCCGGCCCAAACAGACGTTTGGGGTTTTTGAAGGTGCCCGCAGCAAAGCCCGGTTGCGCCAGATCCACCAGGCCGGGCACCGGGACTGTGCGGTCAAACTGCGCCGGCATCTGGTCCACCTGCCCTTCGGCGAGTTGCCAGGTGCCATCCAGTAAGATAGTCCGTCGCCCCACCGCAGGCGCCGCCGCCAGTGACATTGCCAGCATGCCCCCGCCCAGCAACAGAACCAATAAGCTCAACTTCGGTTGTTTCATAATCGTTGGTTTTTGGGTTTAATAAATCGGTGTGGACCCCTGGGTGCGGTAGAGCTTCGTCGCCGCAGCCGGCGAAGTGTCGGTGAATTGCACTATCCCCGTGACCCCGGCCGCGACCGACCCGGACACGGTGGTCCAGGGGCCGGCAATGGCCGGGGCCGATTGCAGGACATAAGTCTGGTAGGGGATGCCTCCGAACTGGAGGTTGGCCATTCCGTTGGTGACGGTGACGGAGGCCGCCGGATTGCTGAAGGGTTCGCCGTTGGCAGGCTTCCAACTGACGCCTTGCGCGAGCACCGGGTAAACGGCCGCCGGCCAAACCTCGCACTGGCCAACGGTATATTCATTCCATTCGAAATTCCCCAGATCATCCACCCATACGCGTTCGCGCGGCTGAATGTCGGCATCAGGAATCTGCGGCGCATTCCATGACGTGGTGGATTCGCCGGCGGCTGCCTGGGTGGTGCCCGGCCCATAGACGGTAATCCCGGGCTCCGGCCCGCCCCAGCCCTGGTTCTCGGCATAGATGGATTCGTCCGATTCCGGATTGTGGACCTGGTTGAAGCCCATGCCGCTCATGTAGCACTTGCCGATGGGATTAAGGCCCTGGTCATAGTCCAGCAGCTCGCTGACCGCGTTGATATACTGCTGTTGGCCCGACACCGCCCACTCCATCAGACACGGATAGGCGAACTGTGCCTGTGAGGTGAAGGCTCCGGAAAAGTAACTATTCTGCGTATAGGGATTTTCATTGGTGGGCCAGCCACAGGGGTAGGCGTCTTTGGTGAGGAATCCAATTTGCCGGTTGGCCGCGATGGTGAGGTTGGTCTTGAAGAACGCAACCACTTTCGGGTCGGTGGCCGGGTTCGTCGCCAGGATGTAGGACATAAAGTAACTGGCCATCCAGCGGCCGCTGGCGGCGGCCATGCCACCGGGCTCGTCGTCGTAAGTGTTGGTGAAGCTGCTGGTTGCGGTGTAATTGGCCTCGATATAATTGCTCGCGGTCGTGCTCCCGGTGAGCAAATAGTACTGGATATTGTAGTAGAGGTTTTCCTGCGGATTCTGGCGCCCGCCGGCAGCGTTGTAGGCCGCCACCCCGCGGGACTCATAGACCGTGCTGAGCGCGGGATTGTAGGGTTGGATGAGCCGCGCATAGTTGATGAACGCCCCAGCCGCCAGGCCGCAGGACCAGCCGGTGTTCGTGATCGTGGTATAGACTGTGGTGTCCTGGTCCATGTTGTCCCCCCAGGGCGCCCCAGCATCATAGCCATCATCACCGTAGGGGATGGCGCCGACCGGTTCATTGGCGGTGCTTTGCACGTTGGTAAAGTATATCAGGCCCCAATTCACCTCGTTCAGCAGGTCGGGAATCCCGTTGCCCCCGGGCAGAATGGTGTAATTCGGACCGAAGTTGTTGGGAATGTTAAATTGATTGGTGGTGAAATCCTGCGGAAACGCCTCGTAGGTCGTCATCAGGACAATCGGCACTTCCAGATGGTAAGCGTAGCGCGGCGGATTGGAGGCATCGTGATACCCGCCATGGACATTCAATCTGGGGCCGCTCGTGCTGACGGCGCTGGAGAAACTGTCACTCGGGTACTCCTCGTCATAGACACTGGTGTGACAGGGGTTGGGCCGGATGTCCGCCCACGCATACGGCTCGACCACCGGGCAGCCGCACCGCTGATAATACAACTCCCGGAACGCAACATATCCCAGGCGCTGTGAAAAATTCCCACCCACCCCAAACGGATATGAGCAGCCGTATCCGCTCACCACCACCCGGTAAGGGCCGCCCGCCGGCACGCCTGACAGGTCAATCCGATAGACATAATCGCCTGAGGACCAGTCCGGTTGGGCGGTGGTCACCGTTTGCAGCGTTCCCGAGGCAACCGGTTGCCCGGTAAATTGGGCGATTACGGTGTAGGCGGGCAGCGGCCCGCTGATCGGCTGGGCGCCGCCGGTGCCCAGCCAGATGCCAAAGTCGGCATAGCGCGCGGTGGACAGGCCGCTGTAGCCGCTCTGATTGACATGGATGGATTCACACAGGATGTTCGAGTCCTCAAAGACAAAGTTCGTGCTGCCATTCGGCGTCACCAAGGTGTAGGCCATGCCGTTGGTCAGCGGCCACGCCAACTGCAGGTAGATGTGGTAATCAGAGCCGTCCGACTCGGTCACGAACTCATTGAGGGCCGTCACCGGCGTGCCGTTGAGTGTCCACGCCGGGGGATTACTGATGCTCACCGCGTTGGTCGTGTAGGTTCGGTTCCAGACGGGACCAGTGAAGGTTGGGTCATGGAAAAAGACCGCCAACTCCGTGGCTGAAGCGGTGCGGATATCCTGGATTGGCAACTGGGCGCTGGCGGCCATCGTGACGCACAAAAAACTGACGATTATCCCTGGAGGTTTTGTCATTGAAGTTTGGCTTTCTCAATTAGTCCGCCGGCCAATTGGCGCCCGGCGTTCGCCGATTGTGCTTCGGTTTCTGCATGGGCAGGGGCTCAGGGCCTATGGGCAACGAGTGACGTTGCGGACGCCCTGACGCATGAAGGTTTGCTGCACTCACAGTTCGGAATGGGGGCGACGATTGGAATCGAGCACATCGGGCCTTCCACAAGCCACTCGCAATCAACCATCTAAACCGTCACTGACGCCTTGAGAATAAAGGGCTTCCCACATTATGTCAACGACAACTTCAGCCCACTGCAGCCTGCTACAGTCCACTACAGCCAACGAGCACACTACTACTACACACTACTACACCCTGCTTACTACACCCCGCTTCAGCCATCCGTACCCACCCACTTCGAGCTTCACACCCCCACCGCCCCCGCGGAATTCAACAACGACATGCAGTCGCACATAGTCCGGTTTCTGCCCGGGCCGGTACCGAGATGAGACGGCTCGCTGCGTCATCGCCTATGGATGGGGCTGAACCGGGGAAAGTGACCTTTGGAATTGTTCCAATTCGTTTATCGCCTGCCTCAGTTCGGGTGCGTTGGACGCGCTTTGCTTCAGCGTATGTTCGAGCGCGGTTAGTTCGTCCAACGCCTGCTGCTCGGCTTGCCGGGTCAGTTCACTGATGCCTTTGGCCACGTGGTCGCGCCAGTTGGATGCCAAACGCGAAAGATTTTTCTCGGTTTCCCAGCTTGATTTCCGCAACAGCGAACGCTCAACGGCTTGATGGAACAAACTCATCGGGATGAGTGGGCTGATGAGGCTGAAAGCGGCGTCCACATAGCCGACGTCAATCGGCGGCGCAGCCGGTTCGGGCACTTCGAGAACAATGTCGTGCGGCGCGAGCGTGACGCCAAGCGCAGATTGAACGTGTCCGGCAAGCCGGTGTTGGAGGGCTTGGAGCGTCCGCATCAGGTGTTGCTCCACGCGCTTTAGCGGCTCAAGGAACATTGACTGTTCCATGCTCGAAATTTCGGTGAGTTCCCGCTTCAGAATGGTTTGTAGCCATTCGCGCCAGGTTCGCAACAGCGGCGGCAGTCGCGACGGCCATTGTGAAAACTGCGCCTGCAACCCGGTCGTGATCTGTTCCTGCAAAGCTTCCTGTCGCGGTTTCAATTTGAGCAGCGATTGCTCCAGCGCCTGTGCCGACCACTGGCGCGAGAGCACCTGAAGTTCTTCGCGGAATAATTCGAACTGGCGGCGTTCGTCCGCCAGCTTTTCGCGCAAGGCCGCGCGTGAGGATTCCGCCTGCGTCGCGGCGGCAAGCGCGATGCGGAGATAATCCAGCGTCCGCCCCACCAACGAGAGCAGCTTGTGCCTCCCGATTTGGTCGGCAGCTTCGCCGCGATTACGAATGAGCGGTTGCAAGAGATTTTGTTCGAGTTCGGTTTTCAGACCGACACATTCCGGCTTCACGGAATAGAAATAGACCGGCAATTCTGTTTCCCATTTTTGGCGGATTTGCTGCCGGACAAAGGCCAACACTTCGGCGCGCTGCGGTTCGTTGAGCAAATCGGCTTTCGTCAGCAGCAAAACGATTTTGGGCGTGTGACGGCGCAATTCGTCCAACAACGCCAAATCGCGTTCCGACAACGGCGCGTCGCAACTGACCGCGACGAGCGCCGCGCCAACATAGGGCAGCCATTGGAACGTGGTTTCGGTGTTGTGCGTGAACGCGCTGCCGAGTCCCGGCGTGTCCACGAATTCCAGCGGCTCCAGCAGCTTGAGCGCGGGCAGTTCCACTTCGACCGATGTCACCTGTTTTTGGTTCTTCGGATTTTCGTTTTCGCCGACGTAAAGACCAATTTCTCCGAGCGGAATGGTTTTGGCACTGCCATTCAGAAAACGCACCGTGACCTTTTCGGCAGGCCCGGAGAGCAGCCGCGTGATGACCGCCGTGAGGGGCACGACGCCGATGGGCAGCACGGCGCGGCCGGTGAGATGATTGAGGAATGAGCTTTTGCCGGCCTTGAAGCGGCCAAACACCGCCACGTCAATGCCGTGACTGCTGCCGTTGAATTGTTTCCGGCAGGCGGCAATTTGCGGCTGGAGATTGGCCAGCTTCAATTCCCCGGCCAGGCCGGAGATGCGATTCAAAATGCCGTCCACCTGGTTCATGATTCAAATGCGCTGGTTGAAACGTTCCCGCAATTTGGCCAGGTGCTCTTCCAAACCAGCGAGTGTGACCGTGAGCCTACGTTGTTGTGGCTCGTTCAAGGGCAATGGATCGGTGGTGTTCATTGATCGAAGGGCGTAAGGGGGAACATTTCATGAATGTGTCGGTCCAAATCCAGCAGCCGCAGCCCGTGTTGATTGCTCAAGTCATGATGACCGCGCGCAATTCCCGTGAGCAGTTCGCACAGAATATTCGGGTTCCCGGCTGAACGACGATGCAACCAGCCAACAATTTTCAAAGTATCTTTTGGAACAGCATTTGCGTGAACGGCGGCCGCGACCATTTCCTGGGTTTCCCTGGCACGGAACGGTTTCAATTCGACGTGCTCGAAGCACACGAGCAACGGCCAGATGCGCCCAATGTCCCACGGATGTTCCGAGCGGACGCACAACCACACCGGCGCGCGCTCGCTGACATTTTCAATGAACGATCCGAGTTTGGGCGTCGTCCAGCTCACGCCGTCGAAAACCACGGCGTGTTTCGTTTCTCTGAGCGAATCCAACAGGCGCTGCTTGCGCTGAATGAGATGCAGCTCACCGGATTCAAGACCGAGATCGTGCTCCAGCGCTTCGCAAATTTCGCTCAAACGCTCCGAAGCCGGACAGATGCGCAAACGGAGCGACTTGCGCAAATGCGCGACGAGGGCCGATTTGCCAACTCCTGCCGCGCCGAGAATCAAGACATGCCGGCGCTGCGCGTGAAGCCGCCGCAGTTGCGCCTCTTCCTCGGTTCTGGCGACGAAAGGAAGCACGAGCTTGCGCGACTTCATCGAGGTTCTCGTTTGCATGACTCGCCGCCGATTTTTCAGTTCAGTTTCGGTAGAAGTCATCAGCCGAAGGCGGTTCGCCGCAAGGCGGGCAGGCAAACTTCATTGCCTGAACAAAGTTATCATCTCCCAATGCAAAAACAACCTCCGGCCCTGATTCACGCGCCCTTATCCGAAAATTCGCGGCCGGGAAACGATGGGTCATTGCCTTGGGGGTGTCGCGGCGCGAACGCGATCCGCATAGTACTCCACCTGCCCGATAGCGTCCGGAATAGACGGTTCGCCTTCGCGCATTTCGGCGATGACGCGGCGGTTTTGCAAGGCCGGCTCATAACCGGGATCCAGTTCTAGGGCGCGGTCAAGACAGGCCAGGGCGTCAGCGCGGCGACCCAATCCGGCATAGGCCAGCGCCAAGTTGCCGTAGGATTGGACGTGATTGGAGTTTTCACTCAGGACGCGTTGGAAAAGCTCGGCGGCCTGATCGAACTGCCGATGGCACAGGCACTGGAAGGCACGTTCAAAAAGCCTGGCGTTGGCGAGGTAGGCATCCAGGTTGCGAAACGACGTGTTGCTCAGCAAGGTTTTCTCCAGCCATTGAAGCTCCTTTCGCGCCATCTCCTTGACAGGGTCGTCTTCAGAGTATCGCTCCGCCGCGCGGAAGGCTTCGACCGCCTGCATAACGTTCAAGGTCTGGCGGGCGGCCATACCCAGATTGAAATACGCCTCGGGAAACGGCGGGAAGATGGCCACCGCTTTTTCCAGGAAGCGGATGGCGGCCGCAGGCTGCTTGGCCACGACCGCTTGATAAACACCCATGGCGTAGTTGGTCATGTGATAGTCCGGATGGCGTTCGAGCAGTGCGGCAATTTCCGGCTCAACCTGTTTGCCGTCGCCCCGTTCCAGGCGTTGCAAGGCGCGGTCCACGGCCTCGTCCACATCGGGGCGCAGTTCGGCGATAAAAGGTTCCTCGGTCTCCGGGGCGCGGGGCCGTTGCGCCTGCTCCCGCGGCAGACAGCATTTCTTGTATTTTTTGCCGCTGCCGCATGGGCAGGGATCATTGCGACCAGTACGGTTCATAACACGCAAAAAGGACGCCCATGTTGATAAGGCGTAAGGGTCATTTCCAACGGGCGTTGAACTCCGCGCCACCGTAGCGCGATTTTTTGCCCAACTCGCGTTCGATGGCGAGCAGACGATTGTATTTTGCAATGCGTTCCGAACGGCAGAGCGAGCCGGTCTTGATCTGGCCCGCGCCAGTACCGACGGCGAAATCGGCAATGAAAGCGTCCTCCGTTTCACCGGAGCGATGCGAGATGACCGCTCCATAACCGGCCTTTTGTGCCATCGCCACCGTTTCCAGCGTCTCGCTTACCGTGCCAATTTGGTTGAGCTTGATGAGAATCGCGTTGGCGATGCCATCACGAATGCCTTCGGCGAAAATTTTCGGATTGGTGACAAAGTTGTCGTCGCCGACAAGTTGCAACTTTTTGCCGAGCGCGGTCGTAATCGCCGACCAGCCCTCACGGTCTTCCTCGCCCATGCCGTCTTCGAGTGAGAGAATGGGATATTTGTCCAGCCAAGCGCGATAAAGTCCGACCATCTCGGACGGCGATTTGCGTGAGCCATCCGATTTTTTGAACACGTAAGCGCCACTGTCATAAAACTCGCTGGCCGCCGGGTCAAGGGCAATGGCGATGTCCTTACCGGGCTGATAACCGGCGGCGGTGATGGCTTCGACGATGACTTCGACGGCTTCGTCGTTGGTTTTAAGGTTCGGGGCAAAGCCGCCTTCGTCGCCGACGGAAGTTACGAGTCCGCGTTTTTGGAGAATTTTTTTCAGCGTATGAAATGTTTCCGCGCCGTAGCGCAGCGCCTCGGCAAAACTCGGCGCGCCGATGGGAAAGAGCATGAATTCCTGAAAATCCACATTGTTTGTCGCGTGCGCACCGCCGTTGAGAACGTTCATTTGGGGTCCGGGCAGGGTGAACGGCCCTTTGCCGCCGTGCAGCTTGCGAATGTAAGCATAAAGCGGCAGGTCTGAATCCAGGGCCGCCGCGCGGCAAACGGCCATCGAAACGCCGAGAATAGCGTTTGCGCCGAGCTTCGCTTTGGTTTCCGTGCCATCGAGCTGGCACATCAGTCCATCAATGTCCTTTTGCGCCTGGGGTGATTTGGCTTTCAGTTTTGGCGCGATGATTTTGTTGACGTTGGCGACCGCATTGAGCACGCCCTTGCCACCGTAGCGTTTGGCGTCGCCGTCGCGGAGTTCCACGGCTTCGCGGATGCCAGTGGATGCGCCACTGGGCACGCAGGCCGATACGGTAATACCATTATTCAGCGCGAGGTTGACCATGACGGTCGGGTTGCCGCGCGAGTCGAGAATTTCCTGTGCGTTTAGCTTTGCGATTTTGCTCATATTTGATTTGTTCTATTTTTATTTGTTTTTATTTGTGTTTAATTGTGTTTTTTGGATTTATCGGCTGCAAAGCAATCCCACTGCCAGCGCCAGCAGCAAGGCCAGCAGCACATACGCGGCGTAGGCGTTGATGCGTCCATGGTGCATCACGGCCAGGCAGCGGGCCAAACCCGCTGCGGCGCTTTGGGCCGGCTGGATCAACCAGCGATCCATCACGTGAACCGCCACCCGTTCGCGCCGGATGGCGGTGCGGAAGTGCTGCGCCACGGTTTCGCGGGTGTCCTCCACCGTCGTCGGACGAAACACCGCGTCGAAAATGACGCGCACTGGATTGGAAAAGCCCGTTGCGGTGTAAGTCATCTCCGGGAGCAAGCGTCGCACGCCGCCGTCCCAGCGCGTCCGCCGTGACAATTTGCGGCTGCGAGTCAGCCACAAACGAATGACCACGCAGGTTAGCGCCAACAAGGCGATGAGCACAACGACCATGTAGGAAGTGGACATGGCGAAAACGACGGGGTTTGTTTCGCCGCCACGGTGAAGCACAACCAAGCCGCGACCGGGTAAAACATTCTGTCCGACTTGCGCGCCCAGATTGTGAAAATCTTCCGCGAACGCGGGCGGCAATGTATTGTGCGCTGGATGGGAGGCAAAGAATGGCGGCACCAGCGCGTCGGCGCTGGAATCCGTCCACGGTTGGAGTTGACGGCTCAAGGCGGGAATCACGCAAGTCGGCAGCACTCCGAGCAGCACACAAAGCGCGGCCAGAAAAATCATCGGTGCAATCGCCGGGGCTTTCGCTTCCACAGCGTTCGCGGCTTCCTCGGAACGCGACATGCCGAGAAAGCCCATCGCAAAGGCTTTCACAAAACACGTCACCGCCAGCGCCGCCGTCAGCGCCAGCCCTGCGCCGCACAACGCAAACACAAGTTTCACGAGCGTCGAAGGCAATTCGGCCGAGCGGAGCATGGTTTGAAGCGTGAGCCATTCGCTGACGAAGCCGTTGAACGGTGGCAACGCCGAAATCGCCAGGGTGCCGACCAGAAATGCACCCGCCGTCCACGGCATTGCGCGAATCAGCCCGCCGAGCTTGTTCAAATCGCGCGTGCCGACGCGGTCGTCCACGGTTCCCGCGCCAAGGAACAGCAGCGATTTATACATCGAATGGTTGATCATGTGATAAAACGCCGCGATAAACGCGATGCCTGCCAGCGCGGGTTTGCCGTAAGTGGTGAAAATCATTCCCGCGCCAAGGCCGGCCGTGACGATGCCGATGTTTTCGATCGAGCTGTGCGCGAGCATGGCTTTGAGGTCATTTTCGGTGGTCGCGTAAAGAATTCCGACCAAGGCAGAGATAGTGCCAATGATGAGCACGACGACGCCCGCGCCGATCATCCCGTTTTGCGTGACAGGCACGAGGTCGAGATTCACGCGAACGATGCCGTAAAGTCCCAGGTTCAAAATGGTGCCGGAGAGAATTGCCGAGACGTTGGCCGGCGCGGCGGGATGAGCGCGCGGCAACCAGGTGTTGACCGGCACAAGTCCGGCCTTGACGCCAAAGCCGAAGAACGTCAGCAGAAAAATCGTCCAGCGGGCGAAGCTGCCAAAATTTGCGCCCGCCGTTTTGAATGCGGCAAAATCCAGAGAACCGGCTTTCACCGCGAGGAACAGGAACACCAGGGCGACCGCGACAAAGCCCGCTTCGCCCATTGCCAGCATGAGATAACCCGCACGGCTGGTTTCGTCGCGCCGGTTCCCGAAGTTGACGAGCAAATAACTCAAAATGGACATTGCCTCCCACGCCAGCAGAAAGAGGAGCATGTCGTGCGCAATCAGAATGAGCACGATGGAAGCGAACAGCAGCAAATACCAGGCATTGAGCGCCTTGAGCGAATAGTGTCCGGCATACCGCTTCAAATAACCTGCGGAAAAAATGGAGCTGGCCAATACCACCACTGCCGCCACGGCCAGAAAAAGCGCCGAGAGACGGTCGAGCGAAACTGTCAGCGTTCCCCATCCGCGAATTGTCCAGAGGCCGGCTTGGAAAGTTTGGCCCGACCACAGGACGTTGCCGCCGGCCCACAACGCCAGCAACGCGGCCAGCGAGCCGGCCCACGCCAGCAACTCGGGATTGCGCCGGCCGGGGACAACAATTGCCGCCAGCGCACCTGCGAGGCACAGCGCGAAAATCAATTCCAGCAAAAAACCAACCGCGCCCATAAATTTTCGCCAAAGTGTGAAGCGTTGAAGCGTTGAAGCGTTAAAGCGTTTTCAAAATCGCGCCCGCTTCAACGCTTCAACCTTTTAACGCTTCACGCCCATTCACGTTTGGAACACCAGAAACACGACCAGCACAACCAGCAACGTCACCAGTGCATAGGCGGCGTAGGCATTGAATCGTCCGTGGTGCATCCACGCCAGACGACCGGCGAACCACATTACGGCCGTCCGGACCGGATGGAAGACCAGTTTGTCCACCAGATGCACGCGCTCTTTCTCGCGCCGGATGGCCGTGCGGAAATGTTCGGCCACGGTTTCGCGCGTGTCTTCCACCGTTGTGGGCCGGAACACCGCGTCAAAAACTACGCGCACCGGATTGGAAAAACCCGTCGCCGTGTAAGTCATCTCTGGCGGCAAGTTTCGCACACCGCCGTCCCAACGCACCCGTCGCGACAGCTTGCGATCTCGCGTCAGCCAAAGGCGGAGGACAACGTAGGTCAAGAGCAGCAAAACAATCAGCGCGACGAAGGAATAGGAAGTGGACATGGCAAAAACCACGGGGTTTTCAGTTCCGCCGCGATGGAGCACCACCAAGCCGCGTCCGGGCAAAACACTTTGGCCGACTTGCGCGCCGAGATTGTGAAAGTCATCTAGGAACGCAGGCGGCAAGGTGCTGTGCGCCGGATGGGAGGCGAAGAATGGCGGCACGAGTGCGTCGCTGGCGCTCGCACCAACCAACGGGTTGGTCGCCGTATCCAGCGCGGGAATCACATAAGTCGGCAGCACGCCAAACGCGAAACACAGCGCAGCGAGGATGGCCATTGGCGCGAGTGCGCCGAATTTGGCTTCATTGACTTTTTGATTTTCATCCAGCCGACGCATACCCAAAAAGCTCATCGCAAAAACTTTGACAAAACACGTCACCGCCAATGCCGCGGTGAGCGCCAGTCCCGCGCCGCACAGGGCGAAAACCATTTTTGCCCCGGTCGAGGACAATTCCGCGGAGCGCAGCATCGTTTGCAGTGTGAGCCACTCGCTGACGAAGCCGTTGAACGGCGGCAACGCGGCGATGGACAGCGTGCCGATGAGAAACCCCAGCGCGGTCAGCGGCATCCATTTTATCAGGCCACCAAGCTTATCCATGTCGCGGGTGCCGGCGTGCACCTCCACCGCGCCCGCGCCGAAAAACAGCAGCGTTTTGTAAAGGGAGTGATTGATCAAATGATACAACGCCGCGACGAAGGCTATGGCTGCCAGCGCCGGATGATTCGTCGCCACAAAAACCATGCCCGCGCCGAACCCGGCGACGATGATGCCGACGTTTTCAATCGAACTGTGGGCGAGCACGATTTTGAGGTCGTTGGCCGTGGTTGCGTAGAGAATTCCGAGCAAAGCGGAAAGCGTTCCGACGACGAGCGCGACCAAGCCCGGCGGGGTGTGAGTGGCAGGCATAAGATCGGCGTTGACGCGCAGAATCCCATAAAGGCCGAGGTTTAACGTGGCGCCCGCCAGCACTGGAACGAAC